>NZ_DASQIX010000014.1:0-18847 GCF_035631355.1 Alloacidobacterium sp. | reverse complement strand
TTCATGAAGTAATAGTCGTCGCCGTCGTTGTAGAGAAACTCCATCGCGATCTCATCCACCACCACGCGATCAATCGCGTCCGCGGAGCGGAAGCGGTGCTCAAACATTGCGCCGGAGCGCAGGTTCCGCAGCTTGGCCTGGATAAAGGCGCGCAGATTGCCGGGCGTGCGGTGCTCCACGGAAAAAACGGCATGCAGCTCGTTGTTGTGCTTGATAATCATGCCCGGACGCATTTGTGTGGCGGGAATCGCCATAAAGAAAACTCCTTAGCTCTTGTAATTCTGGGGTTTAACAGATGCCTGCGCTCACAGCCAGACGGGAAGTCTCCAGCTATTCACTATTCATTGTAACGTTTTCGGCTATCGGTAGCCAGCAGTGGAAGCCTCTAACTACACGCCGCCTTTACGTTATGACAAAGCAGCAACACAATCCCCTCACACACCATCAAAAAGTGACAACATACGGACATTTCCATGACAACACGAGCGCTGAAAACGCTCTACGTTTAACTTCGCTGCAATGTGAACACATGCTCCATCGCGCAACATAGTTCCCGTTGCAGAGGAGGACAAAATGCAGCAAAACTCTTTACTTTGCCTGCGTATTGGCGCACTGGGTCTGTTGACTCTGACCACTGCCACCACAGCCCGCGCAGCTGACAAATCATTCATAGGCAACTTCAACACCGTGGACACCGTAAGCACAACGATGCCTGCTGATAATGATGTTAACCCCTATGGCGTTACGCGTGTCCCCCGGACTACCGGAAGTCTCGTCGCCGGCAACTTCCTCATCAGCAACTTCAACGACAGTGACAACTTCCAGGGGACCGGCACTACCGTCGTCCAGATCGCGCCGAACGGCGGGTTCAGCCTCTTCGCCCAGATTGATCCAACCAAAGTCTCCTGCCCGGGCGGAATTGGACTGACCACTGCGCTGGTAGCGCTGCGCAGCGGTTTCGTGATCGTCGGCAGTCTGCCTACCAGCAACCAGGGCACTAACTTTACCGGCCCCGGCTGCCTCATCGTGCTTGATAGCAATGGCAACGTAGCCGAGACCTTCTCCGGCCACAACCTCAACGGTCCATGGGACATGACCGCCGTAGACGGCGGCTTCATCGCAGCGCTATTTGTGACTAACGTGCTCAACGGCAACGTTACCTCCGCTGGCGGCGCCGTTGTGAATAAAGGAACGGTCGCTCGTCTATTGCTCTTTATTCCCGAGGGCCGCGCACCGATTCTGCTTGACAGTAGCGTTGTGGCTTCCGGATTCCCAGAGCGTACTGATCCAGCCGCATTAATCATCGGCCCAACAGGAGTTGCCTTTGATGACGAAACCGGGAACCTCTATGTCGCTGACAGTCTCGACAATCGCATTGCTGCCATTCCCGACGCGCTCTTCCGCTGGCATTCCGCCGGCACAGGGCATACAGTGACTCAGGGCGGAGCGCTGAACGACCCGCTCGGCCTCGCACTGGCGCCTGATCATCATATCCTCACCGCCAATGGAGATGACGGCAACATTGTCGAAACCAATCCCTTCACCGGCAAACAGGTAGCAGTCAAGCTCGTTGACAACACAGGAGGTCCGCCACCGGGATCCGGCGCACTGTTCGGACTAATCGCTGCATCGAGCGGCGTGTATTTCGTGGATGATGCTTCGAACACATTCAATCTGCTGCACTGATCGGGACGGCGCGGCACTCCACTCGGGGGAGGCAGAGGCCGCGAGAACGCCCCTGACCATCAGGGACCGCCTTCTGAGTTGTGCGCTTCTAGCAGGCGGTTCATACTTCGGTGTGGCAGGGGCGTTCCTAATGAGCAACGCCGGAACAAGGCAACAAGCCGATCACAATCTGCACTGGCCAACTGCGCTAGCCTCGCTGATCGTAGGGATGGTATTTTTCGCGCTTTGGTTCTGGCTGCTGCCACCATGGCTCGGCTTTCGCGTTGACATTGCAACGGTAGCGCCTTGGCGCTGGATCGCAGTCATTCCATCCGTCCTCGGCTTCGCCGTAGCTCTGCGCTGCATATGGGACTTCGGTTGGACCGGACGCGGAACACCCGCACCCCTTGCCCCACCACGGCGTCTGGTCATAGTCGGCTTCTATCGGTACGTTCGCAACCCGATGTATGTTGGCTTCTTCACTGGATGGGCTGGCCTCTGGATTATCTTCGGACAAATCACCAAAACCGCAATCACTGTAACTGCCATCGGTGTGCTCGGCGTAGCCTTGTTCGTAATGCTCTATGAAGAACCAACATTGCGCGGAAAATTCGGCACAGACTATGAAGAATATTGCCGCAACGTACCTCGATGGCTGCCGCGCATGCGCCCCTGGCACAATTAGAGCCAAAACAGAGAGAGCGAGTGAGTAATGCGTATTGCGTGGCGCCTGTGGTTGCGCGTCTCCCTTATTGTTGTTGCGGTCATACTGATCTGGCTACGGTTTTTGCCGCATCACACAAGGACAGTCAAGCCCATTACGGATCTTGCAACAACCAGTCCGCTCAATCAACCTGGTGGTGGAACAGCTCCCGCCGAGGCATATGATGTCTACTCCGCGCTCTATAAAGCGCCTATGCCGGAGCCGTTGGCCTTCGCGCAGAATTCAGTCACTGATATCCCGCAGGTAAACGGCAGCTGCCTTCGTCCATCAACGCCGCAGGAGCATGAGATGGCAGATGCCTTCGTTGCGATCAATCAACAAAGCCACAACTGGGAGCGGAAGTTTTCTATTCCGCAGGGATACCAGGTGCTTTCGCCCGATGAACTAAAGCGCGCGCAAAATTGTCTGGCAACGCATCGACAGAACACCTCAGAATGCGAGAGTTTCAAACATCTCAAGTTCGTGCGCTATCTCGGAGTTCCTGGATTCGACCGTACCCACACCCATGCGCTGGTCTCGGTTATTAAGAGCTGCGGAGGGCTTTGCGGCAGTGGAGGGATCTTCGCAGTTGAGAAGAGTGGCGGCATATGGCGTCGCTCTGCGACAACTGACTTTACGCGAGATTGCAGCTGGATGTATTGATTTCGTTCAGCCGCGCAAACACGCCGAGAACGACTCGATCGCAGCGTGCGCCCATAAATGGAAATGCCTGTTTAGCGTTTCCTCCCACGCGGGTAAAAAGCCAATTGCGTATCATTGCGCGCCCACGATGCAGACGGACTTTCACATTCTGCTCGGTGAGATACAGCGCTGCCGCAGTTTCCGAAGTGCTCAATTCTTCAACGTCGCGCATCATCACCACAGGGCGGTACTGCTCCGGAAGGGCAAGCACAGCCTCCTCCAATAGTTGACCAGCCTCGGCAATGGACGCTCTCTGCTCAGGATCAGGTGACGATTCGGCAATGCTCATGGAGTCTTCCTCGTCAAACTCGGTGCCTTCCAGTTGCTCATTGCGCTTGCGCAAACGCAGTCGCCGTAGCGCTTCATGAACTGCAATACGCGTCAGCCACGTTGAGAAGAGTGCAGTACCGGCAAATTGGTGAAGGTGTTGGTATGCCCGGACATAGGCGTCCTGCAGCACGTCTTCCGCTTCAGCGTCGTCGCGCAGGATCGCGCGCGCAACCCGATAGAGTCGCTGATTGTAGCGGCGCATGATGATCTCATACAGAGCAGTATCGCCGGCTTTCACGCGCTCTATGACTTCCTGGTCGGTCCAGCTTTCCGTACCTGTCCATTCCAGAGTTCCGATGGTTTGCATAGCTCTAGTAATAGAGAGTCAGGCCCGCAAAAAAGGTTACATACAGAAAGCTGGGGACGGTAATCGACTACGACTGTAACCAATCTCTCGTTCACCGCTCTTTTAACCAGAGGACAGAAGAATGGCTGGTTCCAATGAGCGTATCAATATCGCATGGTGGGCGCTGAAAATCGGCCTCGGAGCTGGGCCTGTTATTACCGGTATTGATAAATACTTCAATATGCTTGCCGATTGGGGTATGTATCTGAATCCTTTGGCAACAAAAGTTGTGCCAGTCAGCGTTCCTACCTTTATGCATGTTGTTGGCCTGGTCGAAATCATTGCCGGGCTGATCGTGCTGAGCCGCTGGACAAAGATTGGAAGCTACATCGTCATGTTCTGGCTGCTCGGCATTGCCGTAAACCTTGTATCGAGCGGTATGTTTTTCGACCTTGCTATGCGCGACGTGGAACTCGCGATTGGCGCGTTTGTTCTATCGCAGTTGACGACGGTGCGGGAACAGCAAGTGGCGCTAAAACAGGATGCAATCACAGTGTCAGGCTCACAATTTGCCTAAACTATACAACAAAACTTAACCGGAGGATATTTATGAGAAGGCTTGCTTCATTGGTTGTGCTGTTGGGTGTGTGCGCGGCGCCTGTATTCGCCTTCGCCGCCAGTTTTGAAAATGTGGCAGTCGTGGATGTCGGTTGCTCTAAGAAAGTGGCTGCGAACCCTGACCTGCACACTCGCGATTGCGCTTTGCAGTGCGCAAAGAGCGGCTTTGGCATCGTTACGAATGACCAGAAATTTCTGAAGTTTGATGCCGCTGGAAATGCAAAGATTCTGGAGGCTCTTAAAGCATCAGATAAAAAAGATCACCTTCGCGTGAATGTCGATGGAGAAGTACAAGGCGATACATTGAAAGTTAGCTCGATCAAGCTGCTGTAAGTCTCTTGAGGACATCTGCCTATCGGTGCACCACAATGTCGCGAAAACAGGAAATGCGGAGACAAAGGGCTGCATAGGCAGCCCTTTTGCAATCACAGTGACAGCGGCAGATGTTCAATGGTGCTAGAAACGCGGCTAACGCCAAGCCGTGAGTCTCCGCCCTGTCAAACTGGCTGATGTTCGAGTGAAAACTAATCTTCTTGCATCCACACTTGTATCTGTTGCCATCCTGCCCCGTAACAACAGAAATAAAAGGACGACAACACTACGACATTTAAATCACACTCAAATAACTGTCCTCTGACAGCCCCATGACAACTTAATGAGCCATTGCTCCTATCCTTCCATTCGTTCTCCTAAAGAACAAGGAGGCGCGATGACTCGTCTCACGTCACTGCTCACTCTTACAACCGCTGTTTTGTTCGTCTGTAGCACAGCGGCTCAGCAATTAGCTCCCAACCAAACCCACGGCTTCGGCAACAATCGGCTAATCACCTTCACCTATCTACAAAATTTCGATTGCGTCGATCAGCCGACACTCGATCTCGATTTCAATGGGATTATGGCGCAATCAGATCCGAATGAGATGCAGACGCCGATCTGCCAGCCGATCACCGAACCAACACAGGACCCGACGGGCGGGAATATCAAACACACCGCTCATCTGTACGTATTCCTTCCGATGTTTTCGGTCGACAATGATCAAAACCCCAACGATGCAATGCCATGCCCGAATGGAGGAAGGCCCAACGAACTGTGCGGTCCTGCTCTAGGCAAGGCCCTCATCTCCTTGTTCGGCTTTCTGCCCGAAGCCTGGAAGGCGAAAGTGAACCCGGCTATCACGACTCAGTGTCCAGACCCGAATAACCCCGTTCCCGGCACCTGTACGATGCATGCTTCATCCGTTGACCTGTCGGAGACATTGGTCGCGCTGGGCAAAATTCCAGGGCCGCCAACCATGCCAATCTTCGTTCCTACTCCCAATCACAGTCATGTTGTTGACAATTCTCGCGTAAACACCCAGCCGATCTGGTGGGAAGTGAGACCCGTGCTAATCCTGTTCCAGAGCGACTGGCCAGCGGCCGATGCCAGCAGCGGGATTACCTCCTCTAAAGCGATGGATGACGCGGAAGCAGCGGGCAGAGCGATAGAAGTTGGCTCCAACTTCTTCCTGTTTTTCAGCTCCCAGATGGCTGCTCACGCTGGACACTGAGGGTTGTAACCAACGAGGGTCTTCAAACTCTCTTTCTATGAAAGGGGGACAAAGTGAAAAAAGGTCAAGTAATACTATTCTCGGTGTCAGCCGCATTCCTCCTGGCTGCAATTTCCGTGTCAGGCATGAAGAATGACAGGAAGTCCAGCTTTCTCGGCAACGCCGAAGAAAATGCGAAAGCGATGATCGACCAGGGAAGACACACCTTTCGCTTCGATACCTACGGTGACGAAGCATTCTGGACCGGACAGCTCCAAATCCAGCAGTCTGTCAAGAGCCTGACACCGCGGACGGCTCTCGCTCTCGGCCTGAAAGTTGACGCGGAGGCACTCCCGCCCTCGGTCATTGAGGCCATCCAACACGGCAGGGTCAACCTCGATGACCCCGCCGTGACCCTTCAGCTAATCCAACAGAATGCGGTACTGGGTGTGGTGGGCACCTTCAACAACAACACGCTGACAAAAGTCGGCTTCACCTGCGCGCTTTGTCATTCAACGGTGGACGATTCCGTTGCACCGGGAATCGGCGCGCGAATCGACGGCCTGGCAAACCGCGACCTGAACGTTGGCGCGATTATTGCCACGGCGCCGAACCTTACTCCGATAGTTAGTCTGCTGAGTCTGGCACCGCAGGACGCGGGCATCACGGCACAGGATGTTCGCAACGTGCTCAATTCCTGGGGGCCGGGGAAATTCGACGCAGAATTGGGGCTCGATGGTAAGGCGTTTAACCCGCAGCAGATTACAAACGGTGTCGTAACCGGGACAAACGTTTCCGGCGCAACCCTACTACCCAACGCCCGAGGTCTTTCGGGTCACAACCTTCACACGTGGTCCGGAGGCTGGGGCACGGTAACCTACTGGAACGCATTGGTGGCGGTACTTGAACTTCACGGTATCGGCACATTTTTCGATGAACGCTTCGATGATGCGACTCAGTTCCCCATCGCAGCTGCTGCAAAGCTAGGTCATGTCTCCGTCGATCCAGACAGCGACCAGGTTACAGGCAAGCTGGCCGCGCTGCATTTCTATCAGCTGTCGCTGCCTGCGGTGCAACCGCGCCCTGGCATCGACTTTGATCCGGCCGCAGCCGCTCGTGGTGACGAATTGTTTAGCGGCAAGGCCAATTGCAACAGTTGTCATCATGAGCCATTGTGGACAGAACCTGGCTGGAATCAACACACGGCCGATGAGCTGAAGATCGATAGCTTTGAAGCTGACCGCTCGCCGGGCCATGCATACCAGACAGTGAATCTCGCGGGCATCTTCGTGCGCGAACGCGGCCTGTTTATGTTTCCGCAGAACAAAGGCCGCTTCTATCATGATGGCCGTTTTCAAACCCTGCTTGACGTCGTCAACAGTTATGACGCCCGGTTCAACCTCGGGCTTACGGATGAGGAGAAACACGACCTGGTTGAATATCTGAAATCGCTCTAGAGGCTGGCTATTGGTTGCGCAGGCAAGGGCTAGCTATGCCCGAACAGCCGGGCGAAGAAGTGCCCGATGTGATGGAATATCCCGCCGGACTTCGCGGGCTTCTGAGCAGATGATTCTTCGGCTGGCGGCGCACTCGCCACGGTCGGTGGCATGGCTGCGGCGGGAGCATTGGTTGACTGGGGCGGGGCCGATCCACTGTAGACCAGCGGGACTTCAACCTGGGCGTGAGGCGTTCCCTCGGGAACAACCGGCTGCGACGGCGGAGGCGGAGGCGACTTCAGACCTTCGCTTTCTGCAAGCGGGAAAGCCGTATCGGCCGGAGTGGATGAAGGGCCGCCAACCGGCTTGCCGTCCGCAGTGGCAATGGCGACCGGCGCAGCAGGCGGGCAGCCGCATGGTTCGGGTTCGTTGTCCACCACCTGCTGCAGGCTGCCATGCTCAAACAACACGCGTTGATTCGGCTTCACGCGGTAAACACCGCCTTCGAACTGGCTGGTAACGGTAATGTACGGAGCATTGTCGCCGTGGTTGTCGATACAGGTGTCGCCCTTCTGGTTTACGCGCATCTTCAAATCAGCGTCGCCTGGACCGGAAACCAGAATCCGCAGATCAGGAGTCAGCAGAACGTCGGAGTATGAACCAGTTTTGTACTGGGCCTCAATAGCGCCGCGATCAAGAGAGAGCATCAGCGCGGTTGAATCTTCGCCTATGGCGGGAAGCACTGACTTGTCACGCGTGAGATGGATGGTCGTCGAAGCGCACAGACGCACCTCGCCGCCACGGGCGAGCGTGATCACTGCTGTCTTGTCTCCCGCCGTAACGCTGCCGTTGTTGCCAATTGTGGCCTTGCCGTTGACGACTTCGAGCGAACCGGCAACCGTCACGCCTTCCGTCGGGACATAAGCAATGGGCTGCTGCTGGCCTATCGCAGCAAGAGATGTGAAACATGCCGCGCCTGTAACCAGCAAAAACCTCACCACCATGAAAACTAAAGCTCCAGAAAATTTCTGATCAGATGCTTGCCGTCCTGCGTGAGGACGCTTTCGGGATGAAACTGCACGCCCTCGACTGGGTACTTCTTATGACGAAGCCCCATGATGGTGCCGTCAACAGTACGCGCTGTAACTTCAAGCTCGTCCGGCAGGCCTTTTCCCGAGACAATCAGAGAATGATAGCGGGTGCAGGTCATCGGGTTTCGCAGGCCGTTGAAGATTGTTCTGCCGTCGTGCGTCACTTCACTCGTTTTGCCATGCATCAACTGCGGCGCGCGGACAACATTGCCTCCGAAGGCTGCGCCGATGGCTTGATGCCCGAGACAGACGCCGAGGACCGGGACCTTGCCCGCAAAATGTCTCACGATATCAATCGAGATGCCCGCGTCCTGCGGTGTACACGGTCCGGGCGAAATCAGGATACGCGCGGGTTTGAGCGCTTCCACTTCGTCCACGGACAACTCATCATTGCGGCGGACCGTCATCTCCGCGCCCAACTCACCCATGTACTGCACCAGGTTATAGGTGAACGAATCGTAGTTGTCGAGGACGAATACCATGAAACTTCCTTCAGTGTAACTCTTTGCGCATGAAGATCGTCGCCTGCGGATTGTCGTTGTATCGGCTGCATGGCGCGTAACCATGCCGCCGATAGAAGCGGATTGCAGGCATCAGGTCTTTTTTCGAGTCCAGATAAAGGGCTTTGTATCCTTGTTCGGTTGCATAGTCTTCCAGAGTCTGTAGAAGGGCCTCAGCTACGCCTTGCCCGCGATATGCGGTACGCACATAGAGGCGCTTGACCTCGGCACCATCTTTGAGATGAGACAGCCGGTGCAATCCGATGCAGCCAATGACTTCGTCTTCGGCTGTCGCCAGCCAGAGCCCCGCGCCGTCTACAAAGTACTCCTGCTCAAATGCGATACGGTCATCGCGCACAAGTACACTTACCGCCTCGTAGTACTCGGAAACAATGCCGTAAGCAGCGTCTATTTCTTCGAGCTTTGCGCGATGGATCCTCACATCAGCAGAGTAAGGCATGTGCAACGCTGACGGCGTCCAGTTTGTGTTAAGCTGGCGGCAAAGAGTGAGAGAACGTCTGTGGATGGAGGTATTGTCCGATGAAGCTCATAACTCTTGTTCTTCTTACCGCATTAGCTATCGGCGCGTTCGCCCAAAGCAGCACACAGCAAAAATCACCAGACGTTCACATTCAGGGCATTACAGTCCTACCTCCTGGGCCCATTCTCAACCTGCAGACAGGCTGTCCCGTGGCCTTCACAAATGTTGACCTCAAGCAGAACGCGCGATACATGCCTGTGGAGCAAAGCGCGGAAGCAGACGACAGCCTCGTCTTCAACTACAAAAATCAGAGCGGCAAACAGATCAAATCAATAGAGGTTCATGTTGTGCTATATGTGAAACCGAGCATCTATGATCTCGACGCAATCACTGCCACGCGCGACATGACGCTCTCAGGCCATTCAGGAGAAGCCCTACCGTTAAATTTGTTCGCTTATGGAGTGGTTCGCGTCACCCTTGAGCAGGTGAACTACGCTGACGGCACAGTCTGGACACCAAACGAAATCTCGTGCCACTACGACAAGCTCTCCGGCATTGAACAGATCGCGAAATAAAGCTTCGTCATAAGATAATAGGAGCGATATAGAGTCGCGCATCTGCCATTTTACCGGACACCTTGTTTACTATTTTTCGTAAGAGTACATTCGCTCTGCTTCTTCTGGCCGCTTGTTTTGCGCGTGCTGAGGAACCGGCCCAGGCGAAAGCCGCATTCCAGAATTACATCGCGACACTTGAAGCCCGCGTTGATGTGCAAAATGCCTCCCGCGACGGCTTTCTGTGGATTGACCAGCACCCGCAGCGACTTGCAGCGGTCCACAAAGGTGAGATTCAGGTCCAGCAAATTCATGCCCCGCAAATCGATGGCGGAACAGTTGAAGACTGGATTGGTGGCGCGTTTCTGCCCCAGGCAACACTCGCACAAGTCCTGAAAATCGACCAGGACTACGCCAACTATGCGAAGTATTACGCGCCGGAGATTGTGCGGGCGCGCGTGCTTTCGCACGACGGCAACCACTATCAGGTCTTTTACCGGCTCAAGAAACACAAAGTCGTGATCGTCGTGCTTGACACTGTCCACAACATCGACTTCTTCCCGCTCGGCAAAGATCGCTACAGTGTGCGCTCCCGCTCCGCGAGCGTGCGCGAAGTCCGCAATGCCGGAGAAGCTGACGAAGAAGTGTTGCCGCAAGGTGAGGGACTTGGATTTCTCTGGGCAATGAACTCATACTGGCGCGTAGAAGAGCGCGACGGTGGCGTCTACATTGAATGCGAAGTTGTCACTCTGGCGCGTTCGATCCCTTTCGGCATGGGGGCAATGCTGCGACCAACGATCGAGTCTTTTGCGTCGGACTCGCTTGAAAATACACTCAAAGAAAAACGCAAGGCAGTGCCGGCTGTGCCATGAGTTGCCAATGCAGGCAAGAAGTGTCGAATAGTCGCCGCAGGTTACAGGTACGTAGCGATTTCAGGAGATGGTTCGCGTCTTGGCTGCGGAATGCGCCAGGCGTTGTCCCATGCCCGTGAAAGGTGCGTCGGGAATGCTGCTGATGACTCCACCTCGCCCTTTGCCGTTCGACGTCAGCTTGAATCCAACGGCGGCAGAATGGTGTGCTTTTCGCCGTCAACCAGCCAGCCCGCAGGAACCTCGATGCGGTCGCCCTGACCATTCAGAATGTGCCAGTCGGCTGATGGAGTTGCGCCCAGCCGGTTCCATTGGTTGAACCCTGCCGGAGGAGAAATGGTCCCGCCAGGAGTGATCAAGTTTGACGAAACAGTCCATCCATCGGGAACGATAATCTGGACACCCTGCCCGGCCTTCTGGATGTCCCACGCAACGAGGTCGCCGTTGTGCAGATACATACATGGCGCCTGACCCCCGCCGAGTCCAAAAGTTCGCCCCCACTGTCCGGCAACACCGGAAGCCCCATCCATCGTGATCTCATTGCTGGCCGTGACTTCGATTCCCTTAAGCCCTGCGCCGGTTAAAGCCGTCACGATGCGGTGCGCAGCCGAATCATTCGCCGGCGAGCTGTTTGCCTTGGACCAGTTCAGTGTTGCAGGCGACGGCGACCGCCTTCGGATTTGTCTACATCCACCCCTTCCAGGACGGCAACGGGCGTCTGCATCGCTGCCTAATCCATCACGTCCTTGGCGGAGCGAAAATTCACGCCGCTGGGGATGGTGTTCCCTGTCTCGCCGGTCATGCTCGACCGGATCGAGACATACCGCGACAGGCTGCGCGCGCATTCGGGGCCGCTGATGGACTACATTGATTGGCGGCCGACACCGGTACACAACGTCGATGTCCAGAACGACACCGCCGACCTGTACCGTTATTTCGATAGCACGGAAGCGGCGGAATTTCTCTATGGCTGCGTCGCGCAGGCGATCGACAACGACCTGCCGCGGGAGATCGATTTCCTGCGCCGAAACGACAAAGCGATGCGCCGCGTCATGAACACAGTCGAGATGCCGGACATGATCGCGGAAAACCTGATCAGGTCTATCCGCCTCAACGAAAACAGACTCGGTCGCAAGTGCCGTGAGGGCGAATTCGCGAAGCTGACGGATGACGAGGTGATCGCGATCGAAGCGATTGTGCGGGAAGCGTTTGATGGCTTCACCGAGGCCTGACGACGCGCGCCTTCGCGGTGTGCGGAGCTGCACGTCCAACGAGCGGCAGCGGGACATGATCAACCGGCGCTCAACGCGGCTTTGAAGGCAAGCTGACCTCGTCCAAATGGGCTAAGCTCGCCAAATGCTCGCAGGACACGGCCTCGCGCGATATCGAGGACCTGATCCGCAAAAAGGTGCTGGTCAAGGATGCTGCCGGAGGCAGGAGCACGTCATATTCGCTGATGAAGATCAAATAGAGCGCAGCATTGAAAGAGGATGGTGGGGAGATGACGAAGACAGGCAGCCATGCGCGCGGACTCCGATGGAATACAGAGATCATGCAAAGCGCGAAGCCGTCGGAAAGCTTCCCAAACGCCGTTCCAAATCCATAACTGGCTAACTACCCATTACTAGCACTTACTTGACCGAAACATTTTCAGGTAAGTACGAAATAACAGCCCTTATGTTACGAGTTGTTACGCTCAGTCTGTAAACAATGCCGGCACAAACGCGTCAGCATCACCGCTGGCGCGTTTTGTTTTTTCACACAATGCACGATGAACGCGTTGTAAATTCCTTTCCGTCTGCGCGGCTCATAGAGCGGTCGAGAAATCAGGACGCTGAATATCCACGTCGCAAGTCGTCTCGGCGGCGTAGAGGCGGCAAAGCGCGCTGCGATCAGGTAGTTCTGAAGACGGCCTGTCAACGGTAACAGTTCTGAGTTTCGCAATCGGAGTAGTACATTATGGCGATCAATACCAAGAGGGAATTGGCCGCGTTCCTCAACCGCAACGCGGCCGATGTTTTTGTTCCAGTCCACCGCGTTCGAGTGGATGAAGCTCGTCCTGCCAAAAATACAGACCGGAGTTTAGCCCGGAACCCCGGGTGGACTGTCCCGAAGTCTTATCGTTTGACTTCGGGCCTTGCCGCAAGTTTCCTGTCGCGGTCGCGCACGTCCCGTTCTGCCTCGACTCCCTTCAGCAGCTCGCCGCAGCGATGCTCGGCGCACGTTGAATCACCTCTTGACATGAGCGTCTTCAAAATCGGATTCAAGGAAGTGCCCCATCTGAGAAAAACAATCCGCACGGCGCAGAAGACCATTTCCTCCTGTAGAGAGGTCTCGGAGGAGCAGGTTCCTTTGACGATTTCAGAGGAAGCAATTGTTTGATTGATTTCAGCGGCTCTGACTTTGGAAGTGAGACATCTCTGACAACTCTATGGACGCCGCAGACAGGGTTGCCCTCGTGGTTACGTACAGTCCCATCGACGTACCATCCGAGGTGTTTACCGTTGAACCCATAAACATTGAAGCCACCGCCAACGCTCGATGATAGGTATGCTACAGGCTTGCCCGACCACATATAGATTGTCGGGTTATCTTCGGAGAACGAAATATAGGCTTCGGGCGAACCGTCTCCGTTGAATAGGTTCGACTCGTCAATCTGACACCTCAGAACGACAGGGCACAGAACCAGCACGAACAGCAGGAATCGATGAAAAAGATACTTCACGGTCCCCAGCCTTTCCCAAGAGGGCTTCATTGGCACACACACCAGCAGCAGCTTCTAGGCGATTCTACGCGCTGCGATGAGACGCTCTCATGCGATACTATGACCGCTCTGCGACGACAACGACGATTCGATATGAAGAGCTTTGATCTGACGACGCCCTGCCCGAGTTGGAAGATTCAGCCGCATCAGCATAACGATGGTGGAACGCCGAAAGACCTACCTATCGGCGGTTTATCTAGTTGGGAACCTGCCAATACCATGAGGACCGATAAACTGTTTTCCCCCGCCATATCCGCGATTCCCACATATTTTTTCCTCCAGGGCTGATCGTCACCGACTTGCTCATTTTGTCAAACACGCCGCACTGATGAAAGTCGAGTAGGGCTGCTCACTGATGCTACTCAGTTTCGCCGCATAGTTTGCTGCAGAGCCGACCCACAGCAATGCGACCGTTTGCTGCGCCTGCTGCCGCTCTTCGTCGGTATGCCCTTCGCAGTTCTCATCGAAGCAGACGCCGTTGTAGCAATCGTCGCAATCGCCGCCGACACAGTCGTCACATTGACACACGCAGTTCTCGTCCTTGTGCAGGAACTTCCGGAGCACCGCGGTCAGGCTGCCCAGCTGCTTACGCACTTCTGGGTCGCTGCGGTCCGCTGTGCGAATCAGGTCCTCGGCCTCGCGAAACGATTTCACCGATGTGACAATCGCGGCCTCGTTCATTGGAAAGGTAACCAACTCCCCTCCCACAAATGCATTTCCTTCAGGAAACGAACAGGACCTGCCGCGCTTCAGGAACGATGCCAGGAATTCTTTCGATGGGCATCACGCCTGTCGTTATGAAGCCCTGACCGACTCCTGTGATCGTCGTCTGCTCCGTCAGCGAAACGTCTTTTCCGGTGAGGGTGATCGTGGCGCGCCCTCGGCGGTCGGGGAGCAAGCGCGCAACCTACTCGTTGGCCTATAGCTTGTCAATCAGCGTATCGCGCGAGATTTGCGCCTGTGCTTCACTCTCTCGTCAGAGTAATCTCCGACTGCATCCAGGATCCGACTGCACGTAAAATTCTCCTCAGCCGAATGGCACATCTATTGCGTTCCACGGAGCAGACCCCGTTTATAGCCTGCCGGCGCACTCCTGTTGAACGTGGAACTCTGCAACTAAGGGTAAATGATCGGACGCTATCAAGGCTCTTCGAGTCCGCCACAAACGGGCACTCTCAAGCTGCAATGGCGCCTCGTAGTAGCAGTAGTCCAGGGAAAGTACTGGTAATATCCCCGGATATGTGCGTGGAAAGCGCAATCCATGTCGTGGCTGGAATGTCTTGAAGCTGCCTCGCAGCAGTCTTGTGGCCAGTCCCGAAGCCCATTCATTGAAATCTCCTACAAGCAGACGCGGGTTGTTCAATTCTTGATGGCCAAGCACGTCCACACTCAGCAGCCGGGCTGCCTGTGAACGCCGCTCTATATAGCCGGTGCCTAAGTGCAAATTGAATACACGAACCGTTTGCCCCGGATTGATCGCTATGTTCGCGTGTAATACGCCTCGTTTTTCACGCATCCCATGAGTGATATCGTAATTCTGCCAACCTTGCAGCGGGAAGCGGGTCAAAGTCATATTTCCATAGTTGCCGCCGCGATAACTGCGATTCGATCCAAAGCACCACGTGTAATCCGGAAATGCGCTCGCTATTTCTCTTGCCTGATCAAAAACGCGAGGACCCTGTGGTGCATCCACAACTTCTTGCAGACACAAGACGTGTGCATCGAGTTCACTAAGGACGGCGATGATGCGATCAGGAGATGTTTTTCGATCAAAGCCTAGACACTTGTGAATGTTATAAGTGGCAATACGAAAACGGACCACATCCTTCATCACTGTTGCCGCTCGAAAAGCCAGCCCAGCAACTCTGGCACGCGCTCGGTTATCGGCCGATGTTTCCATTCGTTGAGAGAGACCCTTCGGCTCTTAACGAGATCGCCTGACATGTCGCGCTCAAGCTGTTCGGCGAACGCTCTGCTACACACTGCGAGATTGACTTCATCATTGATTCCGAAGGATCGATAGTCGAAGTTGGTTGAGCCAACGACCGCCCACAGTTCATCTACGCACAGGATTTTTGCGTGGATCATCGCAGGCTGGAATTCATAAATCTCGGCGCCGGCCTTCAACAACGAGCCATATCCTGAGCGGCTGGCACTTCGTGTGAGCAGATGGTCGCTCTGGTGTCCGGGAACCAGGATGCGCAACTTTACGCCGCGCTCCTCGACAGCACGGCACAACTCTTGAGTGAGCCTCTTAATATGCATCGCCAACCAACAATTCGCCATTTGCTGTCACCCAATTTTCGGCAAACGTGGCTTGCAGATTGGGTACCGCTTCGCCCTCAACTTGCACCATCGTGTCACGCCATCTTGGTTTTCCTCGCAAGCCGGAATACCACTGATCTGCGATTCCGGCCCCTCCAACAAATCCGATCCGACCATCCACAATCAGCAGCTCTCGGTGGGTACGGTTGTCCAATCGTGTTAATCGGTACCATGTCGGTGAGTTGTACCATCTCACCTCTCCACCAACTTCGAGTAATGGACGAAAGAACGCGCGGCTTGTTCCTCCACTCCCAAATGCGTCGAGCAAAATATTCACGTGAATACCTGCTTTTGCTCGTTCAGTGACAGCTTCGAGATACTCGCGTCCGATCGTGCTTTTTTGGAAGATATATGCCTCGAGATTCACGCTGCGCTGAGCATGACAAATCGCGTTTAACTCTGCACCGTAAAAGGAGGGCCCGTCTTTCAGGACCTCTACCATGCCTTTCCGATTCGCCCTGGCATCAACAAGTGATTCAAGCAGGCCAAGAAACTCTGCCGAAGAGTTCGGCGACAACTGATTTTTGTTGTTGATTTCATATTCCGGCGTCGGCCCGAACACTCCAGAAAGCAGGAAGGCAGTTAGAAAAACAACTGCGATGAGGCCAACAACGAAGGCGCCAATCGAAACGGGGACGAAGATCGTTAAAAGGCCCAAGATACTACACTCATTGCTGCAATATTCACCAGAAATGTCTCCGATCTCTTGGATGCACCTGTTCCCGTCTGGAGGTTACAAATTCAGACTGCTATCAATATTTTCTGTTTTTGGTGGGTCATTCCTGAGGAGTCGGCGAGGCAGACTGTGTACCCAGCTTGCTCTATCTCGCCTGCATCATCGTGGCTAACATGGTCGATAAATTTGTGGATTTGCAGGGAAGCTGTTCGGTGCACCTAGAAGTGTGACGATATCGGACAGCGGAACCAATACGCAGTTGCGATCAGCGTTGTCTGAAACAGAAAAATAACGGCCAGAAGGGAAAGAATGTGCCATGCAATTGGAACCATTCAGCGGAGATTAGCGCGGTCGTAAAGTCTGATACTTCGCGATCGTGTAACCCAGCGAAGAGCCGAGCCAAACATCCGAGGGGAAGTGCGCACTGTCTGCTATTCGCGAGAAACTGATCGCAGTAGCCATCGTGTAGCACAACACTGGAATCCAAGGTTTGCCACGATGCCGATACCGCTCGGCCACCACAGTTGCCACGGACCACACAGCAGTAGAGTGCCCCGATGGAAAACTGCTGCCATGAAGAGGCGATTTTCCACCATTGAAACGCGTGTCCTCGAAGGTGCCGCCGGGCGGAACGTCCGAGGGACGCTGACGACGTGTGGCCGCTTTGATGGCCAGATTGATCACCACGCTATCGCCATAAGCTTCGGCCGCCAAGATCGCCGTATTTACCTCACGCGTGTCGTGTCGAATGTAGCCCGCTGTCAGCAGCGAGGCCGGAAGTGCGATGACCTCGCCTGTGGTGATCATTGGGTCGAACACATCCGTGAAGGGGTCCCATGTCTTCGCATTATTACGGAAGTATTTCGCCGCATGCGGATCCGCATAAATTAGGCCCACGGTTCCCGCCACCACGATCGCTGTCGGTAACAAGTATTTGCCCCGAGCAAGCCGCAAGGGAAATGTCCACAGGTCTTTCTGATCATGCAGGAAATCTCCCGGCAGACTGCGCCAAGTCGCTTCTCGCTGGGGCACACCAGTGGTCGCGTCGACGCCGCCCGAGCGCGTGACCCGCCCTCTGTCGTCCACCAGCAAGCTTGGAATCGGTGACACCGCCTCGAACCGCGGCATCGGCTCATCTGGCAAGCTGGAGGAATTTTGTGCACTGCTATGCGTCCCTCCGTATGCAAGCGCCGCGCAGACCAACGATATAGAAATGAAGGAATTGTGGAGCCTCATCGTCAAATAGCTTTGATGCAGGCTTGTAACTTCCCGTTCGACAGCGGGGACAAAACATGACCAGAAGGTCTTTGTCTTATTTGACTCTATCTGCCTCTATGGTCTCCTATGTCCGAATCGAAACACGCGCGGCGTACAATTCGGCGCATGATTTGTTTGCGTAACTTCGCCCACCTTAAAGCCGCGCAATATGCCTTCGAAGGACAATCCACTTGCAGCGGTTGAGGCAAGGCGATTGAATACTGATCGCCGCCGGCCGCGGACAGCATGGCATACACCGGGATGCGTGATGCGAAGTCGCCGGTCCTCGCACACCGATGTCACAATCAACGTCAAAATCAGAATATTTAGCTGGAAATTATTGCATGCTCCAGAGCATCAGGAGAGGTATGCTCAGAAAAAGCATCAAACAAGCGGCCGCCAACAGCGTGCGTCCCGTGTCGTTCTCGAGCCTTTTCCAGCACTTCTCCAATCGCGCGCATTCTTCACATAAATCGCCAACAATCGTAAATTCGCTGAACGAGATTGCCGCGCTGACGCTCTTGCGCGGCGGGGATTTCCTGTCCGCCTTCGACAAACATCAGTTGGAGGCGATGGCCATGCTGTTCCTCGATTTGCATCGCTATGGGTACATTCTCGGCTGGATCCTTGGGCCCTGGCTCTTCTCCTTTGGCATTCTCGTGTTTCGCTCGGGTTTCCTCCTCCGCATCCTGGGCGTCCTGCTGATCGCTGCATGTTTCGGCTACCTGGCGGATAGCCTTACGCCCTTGCTTCTGCCCAATTACGAAGATGTGGTGGGCCGCATTGCGAGCATCCTATTAACGTTGGGAGAACCCGCGATAATCTTAGGCTTTTGATTAGGGGAGCAAAAGGATCAGCCATTGGAGGCTGCAACATAAAAGTGAGTCGAATTCTGACGATGCGCTTCACGTTCGACGATTCTGAGCGGTTTGTTTGAATGCTAGGTCGAAGAGGAGCGCGAGGTGTTACAAGAAGCTGAACTCAGCGCCCAAGCTGATTCAGAGAACAACCTCGGAGGCTCCTCAGAGACGATATGTATTACATCGGACTGGATGTTCACAAGAA
>NZ_DASQIX010000013.1:0-9934 GCF_035631355.1 Alloacidobacterium sp. | reverse complement strand
CCGAACAGCAGCAGTTTCTTGCGTCCGAACTTGTCGATGACCGACATGGCAAGCAGCGTTGCCACCAGGTTCATCGCTCCTACAGCCACTGCCTGCAGATCGCCGGACATCTTGCTCGCGCCCGCGAGCGAAAAAATATCGTTCAGGTAATAAAGAATCGCATTAATGCCGGTGAGCTGGCAGAACATGCCCACCGTCCAGGCCAGGAAGATGGGCAGTAGATATTTGCGCTGCCATAGCGAATCCTGCTTGCCGCCCAGATCAAGATGCAGAGACCTCCGTATCTCATCGAGTTCGGCTTTGGGATCTTCCACGCCGGTCAGGACAAGCACTGAATACGCCTCGTCCAGCCGTGACTGCGTTGTAAGCCAGCGCGGACTGCGCGGAATGAAGAACAGCATGATAAGGAAAAGCGCCGCCGGTACAGCAGATACGCCCAACTGCCAGCGCCATTCAATCGCGCCTAGTTGCAGCAGACCAATCAGGTAGTTCGAGACATAAGCAATGAGGATGCCGATAACGATATTGACCTGAAAAAAGCCGACCAGACGGCCTCGCCATTTGGGCGGCGAAATCTCGGCAATATACATCGGTCCCAGCACGGAAGAACCGCCGATGCCAAGACCGCCAATAAAGCGGAAGACAATCAGCGATTCGATATTCCACGCGAAGGCGCATCCGACCGCGGAAATGACATAGAAGAGCGCCATTACGCGGAGGCTGTCTCTGCGGCCATATTTCTGCCCTGGAATTCCAGCGGTAATCGCACCGAGAACAGTACCCCACAAAGCGCTGGCCACAGTGAAGCCGAGCATCCCCGGCGAAAGATGGAACTGCGTCGTAAGCGACTGCGTCGTGCCGGAAATGACGGCGGTGTCGAATCCGAAAAGAAGTCCGCCAAGCGCTCCAACGACGGTGCTCTTGACGACGTGGCGCGAAATGCTCATGCAATCTCTCTGGTGGCGCGGCCACGCGCGTACCCGCGCATGGCCGACAGAATATGAATGTTCATCAGTGTATGGCCTCAGCGGCTGCTCTATCCAACATTCACCGCCCCGCACAGATGCACCTTGACGCCCAGCGCGTTGAACATGGCCGCCTTTACCGCCAGCGCCTTGGCCGCTTCGTCCGCGCTGCCCGCGTAGGCGATGTTCACATGATTGGCGCGATGGCGCGCCATGAAGGAATCGCGCGATACGCCATCGAAGACCGCGCTCACGCATGGCCATTGCGGCGTCGTCTGCCGCCAGCGGCGCTCCGTTTCCTCTTTCGGAAGCTCCACTACTGAGCCGAGGCCCATATCCACATGCAGCGCCCCGTCTTCAACAAAGACGCGGCTCCAGATAATCTTTCCCGGCCTGCCAATTCCCTTCAGCGTTCCGCCGCCCAGCGGAAAGTACATCGGTGGCTGGCGGCTGCTGGTGGCTCCCGCATAACCATTTACAAAATGGTTGGCGGGCGCCGCGCCGGAAATTTGCAGTACCCAGACAAACTCGCTTTTCTCGTTCACGGGATACGGCTCACCCCAGCGCACATCATGCAGCGTGGTTGAAGGGTCAAGTCCGAGCGCGGTCCAGACCCGGTTCGTAACAACGATGTCAACACCTGCTCCTTCGTCCACTTCATTAAAGTGTGGAAGCGGACCGCCAGGATACAGCTCCTTACCTGTACTCTCATCAAAAACTGGCGGACGCTCCGCGTTGTTCAACAGACCCTCCACCAGATCGGATGCGGGAACCATGTCCTTCAATCCCTGTTGATACTGGATGCCGATGGCGTCGCAACCGAAGTCATGCGCGATCCGCGTGGCGGCAATATACATCTTGCACTGCTCGTGGATCTGCTCATTGGTAAGCTCGGTCTTCGCGTCTTTGCCAGTCTCGAAGTTCACACCGCGCTGGTCCAGCCAACGCCGCACCGCAGCGGCCTCATCATCGGGCACGTCGCGCATCTTCGCCACCAGCGCCGACTGGCTCAGCCGCTCCTTGAAAAAGCCGGACGGGTTTAGCAGCTCATCATCAATAATGGCGTTGTACATGCCCATGCAGCCCTCATCGAAAACGCCGAGAATGATTTTCTTCTTGAGCAGGTCCTTCGCCAGATGCTCGCCGAGCTTCGCCGGCTCGGCAGGCAAACATACCGGATCCAGATCGCGGACATGCGAAAGATCATGCGTGACTTTGCCGGTGGTGACCCATTCGCGCAATTTGCCGAGAAAGAAAGCATCGTCAAACTGCTCGCTCCATAACGTGCTGAACGTCTTTCCCGCCTTGATGAGCGAGCCGTTCAAGTTCAGCAGGCCGACCAGACCCGGCCACTGCCCTGACCAGTTCGCGACCGTCAGCATGGGCCCTTGATGCCCGCGCATGCCGGGCAAAACATGGTGTGTGTACTGCCAGGCTGCCGTGGCAAAAACGAGATTGGCTTTGGGGTCAATGCCTGCAAAAACATCCATGCCTATGCGTTGGCTGGAGATGAAACCGTGCCCGCGTTCGCTATCAACGGGAAAGGCGCGCCGCAGTGCCACGCCTTCGTTCTCGAAACACGCAGCCAGCTTTCCTTCCAAGTCCTCTTGCGCAGGCCAGCAGACCTTGTTTGCCGATTCTCTTAAATCTCCGCTGGTGATGAGGACTGCTTCCTTCATCGGTATCGCTCGCGCTGGTGACATTCTCTTCCCTTCTCAGTTGTGTTCCGGCATCAGGGCCGCATGTCCAGTCAGGCAAGTATGCCGAAGCCATTAAAATAATAGTGTAATTAATCCGTAAATTTAAACCTTTAAAACACTGGCTTATCGGAACATGCCGCAAAGAAAATTGTCAATCTCTTTTTGCCGCCCGGCACATTGCTTCACAGCGCGCCTGATTGTTTCTCTCTGTCAACAAGATAGGCTTCCGTCGATTCCCTCAGGATCAGCGTCGGCGAAACCCGCACAATAAAGGGTTCGTTGTTCAGCCTCCCTTCAATCCTGTCCATCAGGATTGTTGCCGCCCGCGCCCCCATTTCATAGCTCGGCTGCACCACCGTCGTGAGATGCGGATGGAACGGGCTGTCCAACGCGAGATCGTCAAAAGTCGCCAGCGCCATATCGCCGGGGCAAGAAATATTCATCTCCTCAAACGCTTTCAGCACGCCGACGGTCATCACGCCGTTGCATACAAACGCGGCCGTCGGCCTCGCCGTCTGTTTCACAATATGCTTCCCCAGTCGGTAGCCGGAATCGAACCGGAAGTTCCCCTCAAACACCATGCGCCGATCGAGTGCGATGTCCGCCTCGTGCAGCGCCTCTTCATACCCGCGCAGGCGCTCGCGTCCGGTTTGCAGATTCAGCGCGCCGGTAATGATGGCGATGCGGCGGTGTCCTTTCTGGATCATGTGCCGCACGCACTCGCGCGCTCCGCGCACATTGTCGAGCAGCACCGCGTCTGTTTTCACGCCGGGAACAGTACGGTCCAGGCAGACGAGCGCAACACCCGCGTCCATCGTGCTCTTCAAATGGCTCGTGTCCTTGCCGCTCGCCGAGGCCAGCAGCATCCCGTCCACGCGATAGGAACGCAGTGCCGCTACAATGCGTCGCTCGCGGCCAATCTGCTCGTTGGTGTTTGCCGTCACCAGGAAATAACCGCGCTCGAAAGCCGTGTCCTCGGCCCCGCGGATAATCTCCGGGAAAAACGGATTGGTAATGTCCGGCAATACCATGCCCAGCATCCGCGTCTGCCTTACTTTCAGGCTGCGGGCAATTTCATTGGGGGAGTAGTTCAGCTCGCGTATCGCGGACTGCACACGCTCTGTAAGTTTCGGACTTACACGGCGAGTGCCGCGGATCACGTTGGAGACAGTCGCGATGGAAACATCTGCTTTTTTCGCTACTTCGACAATGGTCGCCATGCTGAAGTGGTAGTGCCCTCGAATTATAACTTGCTTATTGTATTTAAACGATTAAAAATATCCGTGATGCCCTTTCTTGCCAAGCCCACTCTTCGTTCTTTTCTCTGTGCCATTGCCATCTTCGTTTTCGCCACGCTCGCATTTGCCCAAGATTCACACTGGATCCGTCCCGAAAAACCCGGCGACCCTCTCATCTGGGGCTGGCGCGGTGGCATCGTTTTTGGACTGCCCTCTGCCGGCGGACTGAAAGGCCCGCGCGGCCTCATCCGCGCCGGAGTTGGCCTGCCGCCCGAGTACACCCCACAGTTGCTGAACTACATCGCGATTGAGCCAGTCATCGAGGGCCCCGGCAGCCGCTTCAGCCGCATGGCTTTCAGCGAGCTTGAGCCCAGCGTCCTCGACCCGGGAGAGCGCGGCAAGCGGCTCTGGGTTGCGGACAATACCTTCCGCGGCGACCTTCGCACAATCCGCGCTGGCCACGCCGTAGTCGAGCGCCTGTCGGTCAAAATCGACGTTGAGCGCTTCACCGCCAATGGCGCGCATGTTTACCTGATCGCGTCCATTGACAGTGACCATCCCGACGAACTCCGGATCTCCGTATTCAATGAAAGCGATGGTCCGCCGCTCGATGAATTGACGGTCACGGCAACCATGGGCAACTATGAACGGCTGCGCCTGCTATGGTTGAAAGACCGCGTAGAAGACAGCCGCAGGCTCTTCCCGGATTACACTGGCGACGCATTCGTCGAGCATGAAAATTATCCGCTCGATGAAATGCTTCGCACAGCGGATGGAGACGCGATTGTCTATTGCACATCCAACGAGCCTTCTCCCGAATCGGCATCCGTCAATGCGGCGGCGCACTGGAAATACACTCTGCCCAAGCTCACGCAATACTGGCGCGTTCCCGCGCATGACATTCAGCCCGACCTGCGCGTGCGAGTCAACGCCCGCTGGGTGTACTGGGCCTCGACCGATCCCGTGCCCGGCGGCATTGCCTTTGAGAATTTCGAGGTGCGCCAGCGATATGTTCCCGGGCAAACTTTTATCTACGGAATCTTTGAGCACGAACCCTGGGAGATTGATCCGCGACTTGGCCGCTTCAAAGAATCCATCAACACACATTCCGCCGGGCCAGCGAAATAAAGGAGGCGAATGCTTTTCAGTAAATGGCTCGCTTTACTCACGCTTGCAGGAATCACTGCTCCCTGCCTCTGCGCCGCTTCTCTTGAAGGCCCTGCCGACAGCGTCGCAAAAGTCGAAGTCCACGGCTCCGGCCCAACCGCGCAGGAAACCATCTTCGCAAAGATCGGCTCCAATTGGACGCCTGCCTTGTCCGCAGCCTCATCACCCGTTCGCGTGAAAACGAATGATGGAACAAAAGTCTGCACTCTTCAGGAGACCACCACCCCAATCGAACGCGGCTTGTTGCTGACGGGTGACTGCGGCATCGGCAAGTATGAGCAGCGAATCGTTGTCTCCGAAGAGGACGATGTGCTCAACGTCTCAACACGGCTGACGCTCAATGCGGGAGTCACGGTGCAGTCCGTTGAAGACCGCTACGACTTCATGCCTGCGCGGCGTTCTATCGATAACGCGCAAACAGGCCCGCTCGACTTTGTCTGGTCGCAAAATATCAAAAGCGAGGCCGACGACCTCATCCCCACCTACGGTTTCAAATCGCCCGCAGTCATGATGCAGCAGGGCGAAGTCTTTGCCGCGATCATGCCGCAACTCAGCAACCGGCGGGTCCTGCCGTTGGCGCTGGATCTCGACGTAACCTCAGACCAGCGTCCCTGGATGTCCTGCGGGCAGATACCCGCGCAGCCGCATGGACACAGCTACTTCCGCCGTGCGTCCGATGACCATCCAAAGGTGCTCGACAACACCGTCGAATACTCGTACTCGATTCTGGTTTCGCGCCAGCCGATAAAACTGGGCTACCGCCGCGTGGTGAGCCGTCTCTGGGCGTATTACGGACACCCTTCGCTGCTCAATTCCCCCAACATGCAGCAGAATGTAATCCGAACCGAGCTGCGCTCCTTCGATTCATGGCGCAAGGATGCCTGGATCGACTACGCCAACCGTGTGTACCTTGGTTTCGACTGCGGCGGCAAATGCTGCGGCACACTCAAGAGCAACAGAAATAACTCCGGCGACTGGGAGCACTCCGAGCCGGACGCGTGGTTTAACGCCTGGTTTCAGACCCTGCGCACCGCCTACGGCTGGTACATCTATGGCAGAAATACGCGCAACACCGACATCATGAACAAAGCGGAAAGCGTGCTGACGCTCGCCCTCACCGCACCGCAAAAAGACGGAGCCTTCCCCACAATTTATCTGGTGGACCACAACCAGTGGATCGCAGACGACGGCTGGGCCGGCTACAAAGACGACTACCACGCCTTCTGCATGTCGTGGACCGCATACTGGATGCTTCGCTGGGCCGAAGACCTTACCCCGCAGCGCAAAGCCGAGGTGCTCCGCTTCGTTAAGCCGTATGGAGACTTCCTGCTCCAGCACCAGTTGCAGAGCGGCGTCATTCCCTCTTGGTATGACATCTCAACCCTTCAGTCACGCGCGGAGTTTCGCGACTTCAATGCCGAAACAGCGGTGTCCGCGCTGTTTCTGGCGACTCTGGGCACAGCCACGGGAAACAATGCCTATACTGCCGCAGCCGAGCGCGGCATGGACTTCATCACGAAAGAAGTCATTCCCCGCCAGCGCTGGTTCGACTTTGAGACATTCCTTTCATGCGCGCGAAAAGACTACGGCTTTTACGATCACTGGACTGCCCAATATCCACAGAACAATCTGGCGGAGATACAAGCACCGGAAGCCTGGCTGGCCCTTTATCACTCTACGCACAAGCGCGAATACCTCGACCGCGGCATAAAGTCTCTCGACTATCTGCTGCTCACCCAACAGGTCTGGAACAATCCATCGTTTTCGCCAAAGCTGCTAGGCGGATTCACCACGCAGAACACTGACGCCGAGTGGAGCGACGCGCGCCAAGGCTATGCCGCCATCGTTCTCTTTCATTACTTCCGCGAGACCGGCAATGCCGAATATCTGGAACGCGCCGTGGCCGCCACAAGATCGACATTCGCCGTGGCACCATGGGAGAACTGGGCGCACACCGGATACGTCGACGAACAGGGTGCACTCACAGGCTTCCACTGGGGCACGGGCAGCGCCATGACTTCAGTAGAAATCATGTCTCCGGTCCTTGGCGACGCCTACATCGATCTCAAGACCGCCAAAGGCGTTGGCTTTGACGAGTGCTCACTTCATGATGTTCGCGTGGATTCCCGAAGCATCACCTTCAACATCGAATCACCGGCCAAACAGCGGACATTCATCGTGCATTTTACCGGCGTCGATCCGTCACAGAAATATCGCATTGCCTGGAACGGTGGCCCGCAGCACGAAGTTGCAGGCAGCGACCTTATTGCTAACGGCTACCGCGTAGGACCACTCTCATAAGGAAGGAGCCTCACCCCATGTTGAAAGGAATTTCCCCACTCCTGAGTCCAGACCTGCTGAAGATGCTGTGTGAAATGGGTCATGGAGATGAGATCCTCCTCGCCGACGCGCACTTCCCTGGGCACACACTCGGAAAGCACGTCCTGCGCGCCGACGGCCTCACCATTCCGCAGTTGCTCGACGCTATTCTGCCGCTGTTGGTCCTGGATGAACACGCGAACCCGCTTATCATGATGCAGCCGGACGCAGGCGACTCTGCCGATCCAACTGTCGAAGCAGATTTCCTGAGCGCCGCCCGCAGACTCGCACCAGAAGTCTCCGCTATCATACGCATTCCAAGGCCGGCATTTTACGACCGCGCCAAGTCCGCATACGCCGTGGTCATCACCGGAGAGCTACGTGCCTACGGCAATCTGATTCTCAGAAAAGGCGTCACTCCAATAGTGAAATAGCCTTAGCGTGTGCCAATAAACCCAAATTGTCATCCTGAGCGGAGCGCCAAAGGCGCGTAGAAAAGAGCCTGCCCTGAGCTTGTCGAAGGGACCTGCTTTTCTGTAGTTGCGGCGATAAATCTTCCGCAAAAAACAGGCTGCGATAAAATCCTGCGTTGAGGCCAGGTTTTGTACAAAAGCATTCCGCCAGATTCTCTTTCAGAACAAACAGAAGCAAACAATACGAACAATCCGCATAATCCCTGGAACCCAATCAGCACCTGGCTCCTTTTCACCACGAGCATTCTCACAATTTTGCCCGTCTGGCTCCCGGCGTACCCCGCAATGGCCGACCTGCCGCAGCACGCAGCGCAGGTAGCCATGTTGCGCGAGCTTCACAGTCCAAACTTCGCATACGCCGCGCTCTTCCATGTGAACTGGTTTACTCCCTACCTGTTCGGCTACATGCTTATTTATGCGCTCGCGCCACTGTTTGGCATCCTGGCCGCGTGCAAGCTTGCGGTCTCGCTCTATGTGGTAGGCATCCCATTATCGACAGCCCTGCTTCTCAGCTACGCGAACATTGATGTCTTCTGGGCTATCCTCTCCATTCCCGCGATCTATGGATTCACCTATCAGTGGGGCTTCCTGAATTTCCTCATCGCAGCGCCGGTAGGCATTCTGTTCTTGTGGTTTGTGCTCGGGTTTTCCAAAAACATGCGCGCGCGAACGGCTGTTTGTTTTGCCGCTGCGGCCATAGGATTATTTTTTTGCCACGCCCTCATCTGCGCTTTCTTTGGCATGTGCGCTGTATTGTGCCTGCTGGCAGAGGCTAAATCATTTAGCAAGATCTTAAAACGCATTCTGCCGCTCGCCGCCGTAGTGCCAGTCGCCGCGCTCTGGATGCACAGAACGCTCGCGAATCCGGTAACACACCGGCCCATCGTCTGGGACCTGAACTGGCGCGATTCGGTCGAGTCTTATTACACGTCGTTAAGCCAGGAGCTGCATTTTCCCAGCACGAGCTGGGGCCGCATCACTGGCTTTTTTCCGCGATTGCTCGGTGATGTACCTTCATGGCGCTGCATCCTGATTGGCGCTGCGCTTTTTGTGCTGCCCTTCTGCGCGGGAATGCGCTTGACCAAAAAGCCGTCGCGATGGGCGCCGTTTCTGATCTGCATAGCCGTGCTCCTCTGGTGCCCGCACGCCGTCTTCGGAACAGACTATGTCTATCAGCGCTTCACGATGTTCGCTATCCCGCTCTTTCTTTTCCTGCTGCGCGAATCACCCGTATCTCCCCGGAGAACGAACATCGTCCGCACCATCTCGCTTGCGCTCGTCGCGGCCTTGATCGCTTCAGCATCCATAAAAGCCGTAATCTTTTCTCGCCAGACCAAAGCATTCACGCAGGCGCTCGCGCACGTGCAACCCGGCCAGCGCGCCCTTTCCCTTGCTTTTGACCATGAAGACGGCGTATCCATCGCGCCAACATTCCTGCATTTTCCGCAGTGGTATGCGGCGCAGAAGCACGGAATCGCCGACCCCAGCGCGGCCATGATGCATCCGGAGCTCGTCGTATTCCGTCCGGGCAAGGTCCCGCCCGCGGTGCTCTGGGATTTTGAATGGGCGCCGGAGCAATTCAACTGGGATGACTATTCCGGCGAGCTATACCGCTACTTCGTCGTGCGCTCGAAAACTGACCGTGGACCATCTCTCTTCGCACAAGCCCCCTGCGCCGTGACCCTGCGCTTTCATCAGGAAGAATGGTGGCTATACGAGAGCGCCCCTACATGCCCCGCAGCTTCAAGAGATCAGTAAACAACCGGGTGCCCCCATCCTATCGCGCGTAGTTTGTGCGAAAGGGTGGGATACCGAAAATACAGAATCAGAACAACAGCTTCACCGCGAACTGCAATTCACGCGGAGCATTCACCTGGCTCGAAATCGTCCCCGTCGTATTCTCTCCCAACGCTGTGTCCGGCGGTCCGAATTGGGGATGGTTAAACAGATTGAACGCTTCAGCGCGGAACTGTAGCGTCAATCCTTCAAAGAGCCGTGTGTTCTTCACTCCGGAAAGGTCGAGGTTAGCCACTCCCGGTGCTCGCAGATCGCCCAGCGTGCGCGGAGAATTG
>NZ_DASQIX010000012.1:0-16430 GCF_035631355.1 Alloacidobacterium sp. | reverse complement strand
GTCGTCAACTGATACGCCCCGACAATACGCTGTCCTTCGGCGTACTGGGCTATGCTGTCCGGCACATCCACATCCAGTCGACGGGAAAGCGTCCAGCCGACGCGGCCCTGCGCGTCGCGCACCAGCCACCAGTCTTCCAGCGCCGGAGGCGCGGGTGCAGCCGCGGTTTCGGCCTTCACTTCATCTGTCTTTACAACTGGCTTGGGTGCCGGCACGGCTTGCGGAGGCGTATCCTTCGGCACGGACGCCCGCACCAGCATCTGCAGCTTGTCATTTTCCGGAAGCAGGTAAAAACGGTCGGTCTTTCGACCGGGCTTCACATGCAGGTAGAGATCATCGCGCAACGTCGCCGTTGCGATCACCGGATCAGTCGCATGCTGTTTTGCCAGATCGGCGAATTGCTGGTACGTGTCCTGATCGATGACGCCATGCTCCTCGATCCAGCCGACCTCACCCTTGTCGGTCTTGACCTTGAGAAAACGCCGCTCCTTCTCAACCACCTCAAGCCGTTGCCCATTCATCACGTTGGCCACGCGGTTCGACACAGCCGCCACCCTATCGCGCAGAAATGTCTCTTTGGCGACAACATACACATATTCCACTGGAGGCTTTGGGCGCAGCCGATTACAGCCGCCCATCACAACAAGCAACAAAAGGACTGGGAGTACGCGCTTTAATGCCAGAGGAGAAGTGCGAGAAACCATGCGTATTCAGCGGGAAAGCATGCTGCCGCATCCCGCGCTACTTTGAGAATAGCATCGAAAGAACCTGCTTTCGCCCGTCATTCAGGTATGTAGCAAATTCAGTTACCTGACGCAGAGTCCATTTGGCAGATTATCGGTCAACTCTCCTGCTTCGCAGCCACCGGGCCTTCGAGCCATGCGAGAAAAAGCTTATAGCCTACCGACAGAATGATGGCGCCGACGAAGAGCCCTATGATGCCCATTGCAATGAATCCACCAATGGCGCCTAAAAAAACTACCGCTATAGGAACTGCTACGCCGCGTCCCAGCAGCAGAGGCTTCAGCACATTGTCCATGAGACCGACGATGATGCACCACACCAGGAAGATCACTGCCTTAGTAGCACTTGCGATCGCAAACATGTAAATGACGGCCGGAATAAGCACAAGAGCCCCTATTTGAAGCACTGCGGCGAAGAGAAAGATCAACGTCCACAACCCGGCGCCGGGCAGCCCGGCCACCAAAAAACCAATGCCGGCAAGAACAGATTGAATGACAGCCACACCGATAATTCCGTTGGTAACGCTCCGTATCGTAGATCCCGCCAGGTCTTCAAACTCGGGACCGCGATCGCCAAAAAGGCGATTGGCCAGTAAGTGCGTGACGGCAACGCCGCTTGAGGTCCGGGCCAACAGAAACCCCGCCACCAGAATCGAGAGGACGAATTGCAGCACGGTCAAACCGATATCGGCGGAAGTGTGGAGCAGCCCGGGAATCAACCCTCGAATTTGCGGGGTGAGATCTTTCAACAAACCGGTCAGATTCGTAGAAGCCATGTTCCAAACTTTGCTCAACGGCTGCCCGACAAGGGGCCAGGTCCGCACGTTGGCAGGCGGAGGCGGAATACTGAGACTCCCCTCCCTAACATGAGTGCTCAGCGTGCGGACGCCGTCAATCAGCGTTCCCGTCAGCAGGGCGACTGGAACAATCAAAATCCCCAGGAAAATCAAGGTGCAAAGAACCGCGGCCCAGGTCCCGCGTCCGCCTAACCAGCTCCGCAGCCTACGGTATGCGGGATACACGGCGATGGCGATGATGATGCCCCAAACTACTAGAGGAATAAACGGACGCAGAATCAGAAGACAGGCCGCAGTGAGGAGAACAAGCAAGCCTACGTGGATCGATACCTCAAGGGCGCGACGCACATAATCTTTATTCAGGGATTGTTCGATGGCCACGGCTTAAGTCCTCCTGAGTGAGAGCGGATAAGACTGATACCGGAACTGACATCAAGCTATGTTTCAGAGGAGGCCAAGACCGCAGCCAGCCGCCTGTCGCAAAAAGCATAAATGAACCTACAGTATGCGCTGAAAATACTAGAGGAACGGAATGAAAAATGATGCGTGTTCAGCGGGAGTAGAGGGCAACAGCGCTCAGCCCTTAATTTTAGTCGGAGAACAGCATCGAAACACTGGCAATTTCCGCGCGCTATACTGGCTCCGCAATTTTTCCAAGTTACATGAGATGTTGCTCATTAGCGCTGTTTCTCATTTTTCTGGCGACCGCGTTCGCGCAACAAACGACATCGGACAAGAATGCCGCCACGAGCACCGTGTCCGGACATGTTTATTGCGCTGATACAAACGCACCGGCACGCACAGCGACCGTCATGCTTGAACCGGCTGACGCAGGCAATCTGCATCAGCAGGATAAACACGGCCCGGACGCCACATACTCGACGGCTGTCCTCACACTGCTCGACGGCAGCTTTTCCATCATGCGTGTGGCGCCCGGCACATATTACGTCATTGCTTCACAGCCGGGTTATGTGTCGCCTCTGGCCGCGCTCGGAATCTCAGCAGCGGACATGCGGAAACCGGACGAGGACCTTAAACAGAAGATCGCCAAAGTGGTCCCACGCATCACGGTGCAGGCGAATCTGCCCGTTTCCGTAAACGTCACGCTTGAGCGAGGCGCGGCTGTCAGCGGAACGGTTCTCTTCGATGACGGCAGCCCAGCCGCCGGCCTGGAAGTACAACTGCTTGTCCGGAAGAAAGACAATTGGGTGCCGATGCAATCCGGCCCGTTTGATGTGTCCACTCAAGCGAAAACGGATGACAGGGGCGCGTATCGCATTAGCGGCCTTACTGCGCAGGAGTACCTAATACGGACGAACCTGCGCCTGTCCAGAATGACATACGAATTCAGCCAGGGTGGTACCGGCATGTCGTCGGAAGGAGATTATTCACTGCCCATTTATTCCGGTGGCGCATGGCGCGCTAAAGATGCTGCGCCGTTTTCGCTCAGGCTGGGCGAAGACCGAGGCGGAGAAGACATCCAGATACCTGTCAACAAACTGCACAGCGTTCGCGGCGTCATCACAGCGGCCAGCGATGGCCATATTGTGAACAGCGGCAAAATCTCTCTTCTTTATGCTGATGACAAATCGGAAGCTGCCAGCGCAGATATCGCAAGAGGCGATAGTAACTTCTCCTTCAGCTATGTACCTGAAGGAGACTACATTCTCCGAGTCAAAAGCGCTTCCGATGTCGAATACGAAGACACCCCCAATCCTCCGGGCAGTGTTCCGCCCGCAAGGACGACTACACGTTTCCTACACAGCTATGGGTCAACAGACCAGGCAATTCATGTCGACGGCGATATTACCGGACTAACGGTCGCAGTACCGGAACAGCCAGCAAAGAAAGCGCAAGCGATTCCATAGTTCGGCGGCTTCGCGCCAAAATCAACCGCACGCCTCACTTTCCCTCAGTGTTGTCCCGCAGCAGCGCATCCGCTGCCCACATCGCCGGGGCCTGGCCGTGAAAATCTCCCGTCCGCCGCTTCCGCTGATAGTAATAGGCCAGGTCGTCTTTCTTCCCCGTGCCCTCGCATACCTGGGTCACATCGTAGTTCTGGTCTATGTACCCAACAACGGCAATCCAGCTTTTGCGGGCCGCAGGGCCGTAGGTCGCGGCATCCAGCCACCCATGCTTCACGCCTGTAATCATGGCAAAGCTGAACATCGCCGAGCTTGAGCTCTCCGGCCAAGCGTCATCTTTGTCGATCAGCTCCCGCCACATCCCATCCTTGCCCTGATACTTCAGAAGCGCGCTCATCATCAGCTTGTAGCCCGCGAGGATTCGCGCGCGGTCAGGATGCGATTCCGGCAGACTGCTCAACATCTCCGCCATGCCCGCCGCCACCCATCCGTCGCCGCGGCCCCAGAAGTACTTCACATCCGGAGCATGGTAAAACAGTCCGTTCGGCTGCTGCAGCTTGTCCAGATACGCCACCATCTCCTTCGCGTCCCGATCCAGGTACTTTGTGTCTCCCGTTGCGCGGTACGCCTCAAGTTGAAGCATGGTCAGCATGTACATATCGTCGATCCAGAACCGTGTCTCGGCGGAAAGTCCGTCTGGTAGCGGATTCTCCCACTGCCGGTCGGCCCACCATACGCCTTCTTTCAGATATTTCGGGTCCTTGGTCTGCCGCGCAATTTCCAGTGGAACCACGCCGAAGATGGAATCGTCCACATGCCGCCGCTGCGGTCTGCGGTCTGCCTCCGCCCCATCCGGCATCAATGGATCGAACCGCTTGATCAGCTCATCGCGCAGCGCATCGTCATGCGTCAGATTGGCAAATGTCAGCGCTCCATACCAGGCGCAAACTTCCGAGTAGTGAATCGTCTTGGTGTACTGGTGAGGACTGGTGACAAAGTGCTCCGCCAGGTGCTTGCCTACTTCCTGCGGCGAATCGCCCGGAGGCCAATCGCTGAAATAGTTCTCCTGCGCTCCGGCCACGCCCAGACAGCACCCCATCACGCATACGGCAAACACCAGCTTCAAGCTCATTCCGCCTCCAGGAAAATTTCCTCACCCATATTACTTTCCGCGGGCCCCTCCGGACGAGGCGCCATGACTGCGGAACCGCAATTAGCGAGCGAGCAACTGCCCGGCTGCAATAATGCTCAACTTACATCGGCAGCAGTTTCTTTCGACATTTGGACATTCCAAAGGAATTGTGGTAGCTTCTTTGCAATATCCAAAGGAGTAATGATGGACGAAGGGAAATCTGAAGTTTTACAAGGAACGCTGGACCTGATGATCCTGAAGACTCTTCATGCACTGGGGCCTTTGCACGGTTTTGGAATTGCGCGGCGTATCGAGCAGCTGAGCGAGAATGTGCTGCAACTGAACGAAGGCACTGTGTACACATCACTGATTCGGCTCCAACAACAGGGTTGGATTGCCTCTAAGTGGGGCTCGTCAGAAAACAATCGGAAAGCGCGGTTTTACTCCATCACCAAACCAGGGCTGAAACAGCTGGCGATTGAGACGGAGAATTGGGAGCGCTTTTCGGGCGTAATCGGGCGTGTTTTGCGGCTGGAAAGACAAGGATGAGGACGATGCGCGCTGTTCGTGTTTTTGTTGCAAAGGTTCAGGCACTCTTCTGGCAACGAAAGGCAAATCGAGAGTTCGACGATGAGTTGCAGGAGCACCTGCGCTTGCTGACCGAGCGATTTGTCAGCCAGGGTATGTCTCCGGAAAATGCAACTGCTGCGGCACGGCGGCAATTTGGCAACACTGCTTTGTTGCAGCAGCGGCAGCGGGAAGCGCGAACGTTTCTATCGTTATCCACTTTGTGGCGTGACATCCGCTTCGGAGTGCGCATGCTGCGCAAGAATCCCGGTTCGACTGTTACGGTGATTGTCGCATTGGCTCTCGGCATTGGAATGAATACCGCGGTATTCAGCTTCGTCAATACTTTGCTGCTGCGGCCTCCCACATGGGTAGTGGAACCGGGCAGGTTGCGCGAGCTTTGGCTGCATCATCGGGGATCCTCCGGCATCGAGAGCTATCTGCCTCTGACCTACCCCGACTATACCTACTATCGGGACCATAATCGGTCCTTTGAGGGAATGCTGGCGTTTGATGGAGACCCGGAGTCGGTGATCTGGAACCGCTCCGGACAGGGACAAGTACTGCAAGGCCAGCTTGTTTCCGGCAATTTTTTCTCACTTCTCGGCATAAATGCCGCGCTCGGGCGTACATTTTCTGCCGAGGACGACCGTGTGGATAACCCTCATCCGGTGGTGGTCCTGGGTCACGCTTTCTGGCAGCAACACCTGGGTTCTGATCCCAACATTGTCGGGAAGTCAGTGATACTGAACGGCACAAATTTCAGCGTCATCGGGGTAGCGCCGGCTGGGTTTTCTGGCCTGCTGGTAGCGATTGAGCCGGACTTCTGGGCCCCGCTGACAATGGTTGAGCGAATCATCCACGATACAGGCAGACTTACCAACCGGCAAAGCAACTGGTTGATTGTGGCTGGACGTCTTGCACCCGGAGCAAGCTCCAATGTAGCCAAGGCGGAGATGGATGTGCTCGCCCACCAGGTAGAGCAGGCTCATCCCGATACCAATAAGAACCTGGATGCGATCGTCGTTCCCGCGACGCTTGTTCCATGGCCCTATCGCGGTTACGTCAGCGCTTTTACTGGATTGTTGATGGCAGTATTTGTGCTGGTACTCCTGATTGCTTGCGTGAACGCTGCCAGTCTTCTGTTGGTACGAGCAACTGTGCGCGCACGGGAAATGGCGATTCGATCGGCACTGGGCGCTGGGCGTGGACAACTCATCCGGCAGATGATGGTGGAAAGCATATTGCTCTCTTCAATTGGGGGCTGCGTGGGAGTGGCTCTGGCCTCGTGGGTCACGCGTCTCCTGCTGACTCTGAAACCTGCGGACCTGCCAATCACGCTAAGGATTCCGCTCGATTGGCGAGTCCTGATGTTCACAGTTGTGGTTTCACTGATCACCGGAGCTGTCTTCGGTATCGTCCCGGCGCTTCGCAGCGCCAGGGTTGACACGGTTCCAGTACTCAAGGAAGAAACGCAGTCCGCGAGCTATCGAAAGTCCCGCCTGCGTAATTTCTTGATGATTGGAGAAATTGCTACATGCGTCGTGCTGTTGATTGGCGCAACCTTGTGCATACGAAGCCTGCTCAACGCCAACTCGATCGATCCCGGTTTCGATACGCAACATGTAGCAGTTGCTACTCTCGATCCTGGAAGCCTGGGATACTCTCAAGCGAAAGTAGATGCTTTTTATCAGCAATTACTTGTGCATATTCGTGCATTGCCTGGCATAGTGTCGGCCAGCTATGTCGACCACTTGCCCCTTGGAGCTGCCCGGGACTCAATATTCGTCGTCGAAGGAAATCATGACGACACGGAACAGAATCGTCTTCTCGTAGATGCATTCCGGGTGGCGCCGGACTATTTTGAGTCACTCGGAGTCCCGCTCTTGCGCGGCCGCGATTTTACCCGGCATGAGAGCGAGGAGTCGGCACATGTGGCAATTGTCAACCAAACTGCGGCGCGCCGGCTGTGGCCGGGTCAGGATGCTCTCGGACAGCACATTACTCTGGGCAGTGAAAAAACGTCCTCCGAGGTAATCGGCGTCGTGAAGACGGGAAAATATCGCACTCTTGGTGAGGAACCGATTCCGGTCATCTACCAGATGCAATTGCCGCCTCGCCGCGTTCTGGTAGTGCGCAGCTCTAGTGATGCGAAGCCATTGCTGGACGTTATTCGTCGCGAGATTCAGGTAGTGGATCCCAACATGGCGGCAACGGACCTTCAGACAATCGGGGAGTACATGTCTCTCCCTCTGTTTCCAGCGCGTACGATGGGGTTGCTGCTGGGAGGGTCTGGCATCTTTGCCCTGATACTGACAGCGATTGGACTGTTTGGAGTGATTTCTTACGTAGTATCGCAGCGAACGCACGAAATAGGAGTCCGCATGGCAATGGGCGCGCGGCGGGGAGACGTTTTGAGGCTGGTGGTTAGACAGGGGTTGTTAATAACCATCATCGGTCTGGCTATAGGACTCGGCGGCGCCTTCGCGGCCACACAGCTGCTCAGTTCATTGTTGTATGGCATACGGCCCAATGATCCGGCAACGCTGGTTGGCGTCTCGCTCGGGCTAACAGGTGTTGCCCTGCTGGCATGCTACATTCCGGCGCGCAGAGCCATGCGGATAGATCCTGCGGAAGCATTACGGTACGAGTAGCTGACCAAAATGTCCCTGGGATTCTTGAATCCGCCGCTCTCACCTGCGTGCATTAGCTGTCTTCAGTTCATTCCCACAATTGCACTCGCCAGTGTCGGATCGGTCCCCGTCGTCTTGCTCGCAAAAGCATCCAGTTTCCCAGGTGTTGTCGTGTCAACCTTGAAGACCTGCATGTCCGGGTTTCCGCTGGCGCATGCAACCGCGATATAGGCGTGGGTCTTGTCTTCAGCGATATCGACTGGAGCCGTGCCGGTTGTGAACGGCGAACCCGAAATTTGCGTTAGCGCCCCATTTGCGGTCAGCGTGAAGCCGCTGATTGTCCCATCTGTCCGGTTGGTCACGTACACATAGCTGCCGTCCTTTGTCACCAGCACCTGCGACGGCCCCTGTCCCGTCTTCACGGGCGAAGTAGCCAGCTCCGTAAGTATGCTGCTGCCGGTCGTGTTGATGTTGAATACACGCAGCGAGTTGATTCCCGTCTCGGTGACAAAGAGGTATTTACTGTTTGGGTCTCCACTTAGACCGAAATCGCCATTCGTGGACGCTGTGGGATTCAAGTGCTGGCTCTTGGAGATGACCCCACTTGTGGAGTTGAAAGTTAGAATATCGATCCCGCCCGTTCCCAGCGAAATGAACACAAACTGCCCGTTCGGCGTGATGTAGAGATTTTTCGTGCTGCCCGTATCCAAAGGAAGTGCATTTCCCTGTGTGGTCAAAGCGCCGGTGCCGGCATTGATGCTGAAGACATACGCCGCAGGACTCAGGTCTGCCGCAATCAGCCACTGCCCGGTTGGGTCCACTTTCATCGCGATCGGACTCACTCCCGTCGCAACCGGACTGCCGCTGTTGGCAATCGTGATGGTTCCGTCCGAATTGATGGTGTAGGCATAGATGCCGCCGGAAAGACTCCCTACATACAGAAAAGAATTCTTGGGTGTGACCGCCAGCGCATTTGGCGGCAGCCCAATCGCGTAAGGCGAATTCGCCAGCGCATTCACCGCATTGGCAGTGGTGATGGTGAAGCCGGCAACTGAGCTGGCAGCGGTCGATGAATTCGCCACATACAGGTAGTTCCCGCTGTTACCTGTGTTGCAGTTCGTCGTGCAGGGCTCGGGGAAAAACTTGCCCCCGCACGAGGACAGGGCCAGCAACCCCGTCATGCCAAGAACCTGAAGATACTGCGCGTTTAATCCAACTCTCACTCGTTCCGTCTCTCTCGTTCTCATGCCCCACAGTTTCGATATACTGCGCTCACACTATGCGTATCGTTTTTCGTCTTGTCTTGGTGATATCACTGCTCGCCCCCTTTTGTCGCGTCCTCCATGCCGCAGACCGGGCCAATTTTTGCAACCAGTGCGTCCGCGCAGACGAGAATTTCCTCGCTTCCGACGAACTTCACGGGCGGGGCAGCGCCACCCGCGATGAGCACATCGCTGCTACCTGGGTCGCGTCGCAGCTCGAAAGCTTCGGCCTCGAGCCTGGCGGCGATAACGGCACGTTCCTGCAAAAAGCGCCCCTTCCCAACCCGTTGCCCGATCGCGTGAAACAGCATCTGGCAAAATTCGAAGACACCCCCCGCACCGACACGTGGAACGCTGTAGCCGTTCTTCGCGGCTCAGACCCAAAGACGCAGCAGGACGCGATTCTGCTCACGGCGCATCTCGACCACCTCGGTATCGGTCCCGCTGTCAATGGCGACTCGATCTACAACGGCGCCGATGATGACGCATCGGGCACAACCGCCGTCATCGAACTCGCCCGTGTGCTCAGCCAAGGCAAACGCCCCAAACGCACCATCATTTTTGCGCTTTTCGGTTCGGAGGAACTCGGCGGTTTCGGCAACCGGTACTTTATAGAACATCCGCCCCTTCCGCTGGACCACATCGTTGCCAACCTCGAATTTGAAATGATTGGTCGCCCAGACCCCGCTGCCCCAGCAGGAGATTTCTGGCTTACCGGATACGAGCGCTCCAACCTCGGGCCGACGCTCGCGAAACACGGCGCGCATCTCGCTGCCGACCCGCACCCGGAGCAGCACTTCTTTCGACGCTCCGACAATTACGCGCTGGCCAAGCGCGGCATCATCGCCCAGACCGTCTCCAGCTTCAATCTGCACAAGGACTATCACCAGCCCAGCGACGAAATCGGCAAGCTCGACATCCCCTACATGACAATCGTGATTTCTTCGATGGTAAAGCCCATACAATGGCTCGCTAACACCGACTGGAAGCCAGCCTGGAACCCTAATGGCAAGCCGTAGTTCACGGTAATAGCCAGATAACTTGCGAATAACATCTGTAGTATTCTTGGCTCGCCTAAAGAGAGGTTTCTATGGCGATACTGTATGACCTGCCGCGGATCAACGAGCGCGGCGATTTCGGCCAGAAAGGGCCAACCTGCTGGTACTACGCCTCCAAGCTGTTCTGAAGTTCCATGAGAAGCTTGAAAAACGGGAAGACAACGAAATCTACAAGCAGATGAAGACGCTTCACGGTCTGCGCAAAGCGTTGTGCGAGATTGAAGAGAAAGCCAAGCGTGACAACAGCGGCACCGTCTCAAAAGAGATCCAGGCATCCATCAACTATTTGAACAGCAAGAGTAGCCCATACTACTATGAACATTTCCCTCATGGCCTTTATCGCGACCATCTAAAGAGGGTCTACGACTGCATCAGCGGGAAATACGCTCCTTATGTCCAGCAATTAGAGAAAGCAAAAGCTATTCTCGACGGCATTCAAGGGGATGGCATGGAGCGGTTGGCCCTGCTCACTAACTTCGTCCCGGATGCCGGCTTCGTCGTCATCGGCGCAAAGATTGATGATGTCTATGCGGACCCGAACACGCTCGAGAAGGCCTTGCGCGAGCATGGCCCTATGTACACGGGCGGAGAGTTGTCTCGTACAACGATCCAGAACACAGGCGAAACCGTAGGACTGAAACAGGACAAGCTGATTGGAGTAACGGTCCTGAAACCGAAGAGTGCTCATATCTGCGTGATCGCGGGAGTAAAGAACCAGACTGTCTACTTTAAAGACCCCAACTACACGCACGAAGTTTGTACCGCAGACTTCGGCGCTTTCAAGGCAGCAATTAACGAGCTTCCCATCACCCTCACCTGCGGCCCAAAATCAGGGACCTGCTCTCATTCTCAGAACAAACAAATCGATGTCGCCTAAGCTGCTGCTCATCGCACCCTAGCGCTTCTTCAACGCCTCCAGTTCATCCAGCGTGCGCGGCCAGTCTTTGCCCAGCAGCCGAGACAGGCTCCGGTCGGCGAGCACTTTCCCGCCGGTCTGGCACTTCGCGCAGTAGTTCGTTTCATTGTCCGCATAGCGAATGCGCTGGATCTTCTCGCCGCATCGCGGACAAGGTTCGCCAAAGCGCCCATGCACGGCCATGTCCTTGCGAAACGCCGTGACCTTTTCCGGAAAAGCAGTTTTCGCTTCGGCCTTCAGCCGATCCATCCAGAGCGTTAGCGTCTCGCGAGTCGCAGCGTACAGCCGCTCCCACTCTTCTGGATTCAGCTTGTGCGTCAGCGCAATCGGCGACATCTTCGCCACATGAAGAATCTCGTCTGAATAGGCATTCCCAATTCCGCTCAACACCCGTGGGTCGGTCAGCGCCCGCTTCAGCGTCCGGTTCTCCGTCATAAGCGCAGCGCGGAACGTGTCGAGATCGCTCTCGAAGACCTCAATTCCGCCCGGATCGACCGAACTGAGGGCCTCTTCGCCATGGAAAACATGCAGCGAAGCGCGCCGCTTCGTCCCCGCCTCCGTCAGCACAAGCGAACCATCAGGAAAATCAAACGCCCCCAGATTCTGCCGTCCAGCAAGTTTCGCCCCTGACGGGCGCCAGTGCAGTCGGCCTGCGATCATCAGGTGCAGCACCAGCCACAAATCATCTTCAAACCCGAATGCAATGCGTTTGCCGATGCGCCGCAGCTCGCGCACATGCTTACCCTCAGCGGCTGACAGCGGAGGCTGTGCCGTCCGCAGCAGGAACGCGCTCGCCACCCGCACCCGTTCCAGCGGCTGGCCAATGATGCGCGGCTCCAAAGCAGTCATGTAAGCGGCAATATCGGGCAGTTCCGGCATAGACAAAAGAAAAAGGATGCCCATAAAGAACATCCCTAAAATTTCTACAATGACGCGGCTTAAACGGCAACCACCTCGGGTTGCGCCATACGCTCAGCGTCGAGGACTGCCCCGATGGCATGAATCACCGAAGCAACGCGCACTACTGCCAGCACCGTTTCTTCGCTCACGCCTTTCTCGCGTACGACTTTGTCATGCGAATCGACGCACTTGCCGCAGCCATTGATCGCCGAAACTGCCAGTGACCATAGCTCGAAATCGTTGTGATCGACGCCGTGCGTCCGCATCACATTCATCCTCAACCGGGCCGGAATCGTTGAGTATTTCTCGTTTGAAGAAAGATGGAGGAAGCGGTAGTAGATATTGTTCATTCCCATCACCGCCGCGGCTGCCTTCGCGGCGTCGAGCTCCTGCGCGGATAGCTGCTGCGCGCCCTCCGCCAGCGCCGCCGCCGTCAGTTCAGGATTGCGCGTGGCAATCGCGCTCGCCACCACTGTGCCCCAAAGCTGCTGCTTCGTCAGCTCAACGTTCTGTCGCACCAGGCTTGAGTAATTCAGCTTCAGGTCCTTCGCATGACCAGGAAGCTCGTCAATCAGTTGATCTAGTTGCATATTCTTTCCCATTCACAAAAACAAATTGTCATCCTGAGCGAAGCGAAGGACCTGCTTTTCCATAGCGTCCCTCCGCTCTCTCAGGAATTCATTGCCGCTCTAATCGTCGATATAACGCTTAAGCCACCAGCGTCTCTTCACCCTTCTGCCAGTTACAGGGGCAAAGCTCATCGGTCTGCAGCGCATCCAGCACGCGCAGCACTTCCTGCGGATTGCGCCCGACCGAAAGGTCCGTCACATAGCAAAACGGATAATGCCTTCCGGATCGACGATGAACGTCGCGCGCTGCGCCACGCCGGCTGCCGGATCGAGAATGCCGAGTTGCTCGCAAAGGTCACGCTTCACATCGGCGAGCATGGGAAAGGGTAAGTCCTTTAGATCGTCGTGGTTGTTGCGCCACGCTAGATGCACAAACTCGGAATCGACGCTGCCGCCCAGCACCTGCGTATCGCGGTCCTGAAATTCGCTGTTGAGCTTTCCGAAAGCGGCAATTTCCGTCGGACAGACAAACGTGAAGTCCTTGGGCCAGAAGAAATACACCTTCCACTTGCCCGGGTAGCTCTCGTTCGTAATGGTTTCAAACGCCTGGTTCTTGTCGCGGCTCACGGTCGCGGTAACTGAATAGACAGGAAACTTCTCGCCTACACCTAACATGTATGACTCCTTTAAATAAGTTGGTATGAAATGGTGGAATAAGAAAAATCGACTCTACTACATGCTTCACGATACTTTCTGGGTAGAAGCACCGGGCTTTAGCCCGGTGAACCAATGCTCAACCTAAGGGTCTTTAGCCCCGGAAATAAAGCAAAACTTTTAATCGGGCTTCCGCTGGCATTCCGCGCACAGCCCCAGCACATCCACGGCGTAGCGCTGCGCCAGAAAGCCGCCGGGGAGCCTGACGTGTTTCGCGGCCGGTCCCAGCTCTTTTGCGTCAATGTCGGAAATGGACTTGCACCGCGTGCAAACCAGATGATGATGCGGCCTGTGGTTCGTCTCCACACGCAGCGAGCCGTGATGCAGGCTCACCTCGTGAAAAATGCCACTCTCGATGAACAGATGAAGGTTCTTGTAAACCGTCGCCAACGAGATCGACGGGATCCTGCGCTTTACCCGCGCATAGACCTCTTCCGGGCTGGGGTGCCCGTGCATATTTTTGAGAATTTCGTAGAGAACCTGCCGCTGGTGCGTCACCGCAAGCCCGGCGCTCTCGCACATCTCACGAAACTCTCTGATCTCAGTCGCGCTCATCAATTTATATTAAACAATAATTATTATTGTTTGTCAAAATTCAGGATTATTTAAAGATTTGTCATCCTGAGCGGAGCGGAACGGAGTGGAGCGCAGTCGAAGGACCTGCTGTTCCTCTGCCAGGTATACATATCTGTATTGTGTATGAAATCGTTGCGAGAGGCTCGTCTTAATTCGGCCGTTTGCTCCGCCCGAACCGCTCATCGATCGGCTGACGCCCGCGGAACCCGGCATCCACCGTATGCCAGTAATCGATGCGCGACTCGCCCATCCTCCAGCAAAGCAGAACAATCTCCCCATCAACCATGTGAGGAAAATCAAGCAGCCCGGTCTCCAGGTCCTTCACCTGCACGCCGATGGAATCGATCTCGGCCACAGCGTCCTTGGCCTGCTGCACCAGCTTGTCAATCTCCGCTCGCTGGCGCAGGGTGGAGACCACATTCACCTGCATGCCGCCGGAAAGAAATATGCGCTGCCGCAGTTCCTGCAGCTTCGCCTCTTTCTCTTCCGCGAATTTCTTGCCCTCGATGGCACGCTTCAGCAGTGATTCAAGCACCGGCAGCAGCGATTGCGCCTCATCAAGGCTGAAGGTCTTCATGGGTTTATTTTAAGCCCGAATCATAGGCATGTATTGGGTGCCCCACATCTCGTAGAGATGTGGGATTGAAGTTAAGCCCGAATCTCCAGCATTCGATCCAAAGCAACCCGCGCCCAGTGCTTCACGTCATCGCGGACCTGAATCCGGTTCACGACATGGCCCTCAACCAGGTTCTCCAGCGCCCAGGCCAGGTGCTGCGGACTGATCCTGTACATCGTCGTGCAGAGGCAGCCCGTGTCGTCGAGCGTGATGATGCGCTTGCCCTTCGGCGCAAACTGTTTCGCCAGCCGATTCACCAGATGAATCTCCGTCCCAATGGCAAACATCGTGCCCTCGGGCGCGCTCTCAACCAGATGAATCAGCCGCTCCGTCGAGCCCAGAGCATCGGCCTTTTGGCAAACCTCCCAGCGGCACTCCGGATGCACAATCACCTGTATCCCCGGATACTTCGCGCGGACTTTGTCCACATGTTCAGGGAGAAAGCGCTGATGCACAGAGCAGTGCCCCTTCCACAGAATGATCTTCGCCGCCTTCAGCCGCGCCGGCGTCAGTCCGCCATTGATCCGGTATGGATCCCACACCACCATTTCACTCAGCGGAATCCCCATCGCAAACGCTGTGTTGCGCCCCAGATGCTGGTCCGGCAGAAACAGAATCTTCTCCGCGCGCGCAAAAGCCCAGTCAAAAGCCTTCCCCGCATTCGATGAAGTGCAAACCAGCCCGCGGCGCTCGCCGCAGAAGGCCTTGATCGCAGCCGTCGAGTTCATATAAGTGATGGGCAGAACTTCATCCGGAGTCAACCCGGCGGCCATCAGCGAATCCCAGCAGGCTTCCACCTGCCCGATCTCCGCCATATCGGCCATCGAGCAGCCGGCATTCAGGTCAGGCAAAATCACTTTTTGGTCGTCCCGCCCCAGGACATCCGCACTCTCCGCCATAAAATGCACACCACAAAAGACGAGATACTTCGCCTCTGTCTCCGCAGCAATCTTTGAAAGCTTGTAGGAGTCGCCGGTGAAATCCGCAAACCGGATCACCTCATCGCGCTGGTAATGGTGCCCCAGCAAAATGGTGCTCTTGCCGAGCTTCGCCCGTGCCGCGGCAATGCGCTCATCCATGCCATGATCGGGCTGGACGAGATAGTTATCGAGAGAACAGACATCCTGCTCAACGGCAGGGGCCGACACTACTTCTTCTTCTACAAATACACTCAAGTCTCTTCCGCCTTCAGTCCAAATTTGGACGGGGATGTTGAAAGCAATCACGGTCGCAGTGGGCTCGCTGCGGCTGGCCACCCAGCCCACGGGGATGTTGCAACCCTGTTAATTCGATGTGCCCCTCATGGCGAACGTCGCAAAATTGCGAAACCCGCCGGACATACCGATTTCATTCAATTTTAATACAGAAGGCATCCGGACCCCAATCATCCGCTTCAACTAACAAATCGCCGCCTTGATCGCACTGACCCGCTCCATCACACTTCCTGGCTCGACTGGGACCAGTTCGAAGCCGAAGTTCCGGTAAGTCTCTTCATGGATTTTTTCAAAGCGCACCGTTTCCTCAAAGCTGATTCGCCGCGCTTCGGTTGGCGTAACAAAGCCAAGATTGCGAATGAAGAAGACCCGGTTCTGGTAGATTGCTTCCTCCTTGATGCGCTGCAGTTCTCTGGCAAGAAACGGGGAGACCGGGTATCCGAGATAGACTGCCAGCGCCACGGTACATACAGCGCAACGATCGTGGAACTGAACTTCGTCCGGCTGATAGGACGCTCGAATCTGACGGTCTCTTTGCAGATTAGCGACTACATCTATGAACGAGGGATGTGTCCAGGGCTGGACCGTTCCCTGGGCTTGCGCTGCGGCAATAACGTCCGTAGCCGCTTCCTCGACTACGCTAAACCCGTCGAGTTCCAACTGACGAATGATCGCTGTCTTCCCCGCACCGGGCGCACCTGTAATGATGAATCTCCTCATGTGATTCTTCTTCAGCAAACTGGAGCCGGATACCTACGACTCGTCCGAGCAAAGCCGGGTGCCCCATATCTCGCAGAGATATGGGATACCGCTCTATTTCGCGGCTGAAATCCAGACCTGCGCATCCGCGTCGATCAGCTGCACCAGC
>NZ_DASQIX010000011.1:0-115011 GCF_035631355.1 Alloacidobacterium sp. | reverse complement strand
CCTGAGCTTCTTCATGCCGGACTCAACCATCGGTGTGCAATTTGCCGGGAGTCATGGAGGCTCGCCGGTTTCGCTATCAGGATTAGCGTACCGCAGCAACTATTTCATCGGGTCTGATCCGTCGCGCTGGCATGAGGGAGTGGCGAATTACTCGCGGGTTGGCGTGCGGGGAATTTATCCGGGTATCGACACCGAGTTTTATGAGAAGAATGGCGAGCTGGAGCACGATTTCGTCCTGGCTCCCGGCGCTGACGTGAAGGAGATTCATCTCGACCTGCACAGCCAACGGCGTGCGACGCTGACGGAGGCAGGAGATGCGGTCATTCCTGCGAGCAACGGGGAACTGCGCTTCCGCAAGCCTGTGGCGTACCAGTTCGACGCGCAGGGAAGGCGCGTCGCGGTGGATGCTTCGTACCGGTTGTCCGGGCATAACCTGCGTTTTGAAGTCGGCGCTTATGACCGCAGCAGGACGCTGGTGATCGATCCGGTGATTGCATTCGCTACGTATGTGGCAGGGACTGCGGGCTCAACGGCGGCACAATTGGCTACGGCAACTGACACAACCACGGCCCACAATGTTCATCTGTATGTGACGGGGACAGTGTCCTCCGTGCTTGGCTTTCCGTCGCCAGGGCCTACGTCTGTTCCGAGCGGGATTACAAATACCGTGACGAATGTGTTCGTCGCCTCGCTGACGGCATCCAATCTTGGCGGCACCATTGACTGGATTACGTTCGTTGGCGGCAACGCTAATTCCACGGCCAGCGCCATCGCGACATCAGGAGCGGCGGGCAAGGTCTATGTCGGCGGGCGGACGGCGGCCACCAATTTCACCGCAGTCGGCGGGTATCAGGGGACCTTTCCCAAAGGTGGAGGCCCGGCAGGGTTTGTCGCGAGCTTAAATGCTACTGACGGCACCCATCCGGCGAGCACATATGTAGTTACGGTAAATCCAGCTTCGGCCTCGGAGACAGACGCCGCGAATGTGACCGGCCTGGCGGTGGACGGCAGCGGAAATGTCTACGCTTCTGGCTACGGGCCGGGGCTGAAGCTGACGCAGGTGAAGGGACTGGGCATCACCTTCGCCGCGCCGCCTGCCGGCGGCAACAACGCGTTTCTGATTGAGCTGAACTCGACGCTGACCACCGCGTCGCTGGCGACCTATGTTCAGGGCAAGAACTCTGCCGACTACCGGGCTACGGGAGTCATGGTGGATACGACCGGCATTGTCTATGTGAGCGGCACGACGTCGGACAGTTTCCCGACCGCTTTCGCGCCCACCACAACCGATTACACGGGCTGCACCGCGCAGACATCGCCGAGCACAAACGGCTTCATGGCGGAAATCTGGCCGCCGAGCGTCAGCCACAACGCCAGCACAACAGCCAGTAAATTCGGGTTGACCGCTGTTCTTTGCGGCGACGGATCGACTACGGCTAAAGGCCTGGCTCTAAGTCCGGACAACACAAATCTCTATGTCGTCGGCGACACGACATCGACGAACCTGCCCGCAAACATTTTCTACTCAGCAGTCACCAGTCCGGCGAGCACAACGCAGTCTACAACCAGCGGACTCACTGGGCTGCAGGCCACGGCAACAGCGCAGCACCATGGCTATGCGTTGCAGATTCTGCCGCTGAACGGGGGCTCGTCCTCCGTTCTGCCTGCACCGCAGTTTAAGGCATTAGCCTATCTGGGCGCGGCCAGCGGGAATACGACCTTCTATTCCGCCGCGTTTGACAGCACTGACAGTTTGCTGCAACTGGCAGGTACAACCACTGCCGTACGTACCGATTTGCCCGACGAAGCCACCGCCACCAAACTGCCCTCAGGTCAGGACAGCGCGTCCGGCGACGCGGCATCTATGCCGCAAGGGCTTCTCTATTCGCTCACTGACGACCTTGCCACGGCCGACGCCATCACGTTTTTTGGCGCGCCGGTTACGCAGAGCACGGTCAAGAGCGTGCAATCCGACGGAGCAGGTAATACGTACGCGCTGGTCGATGACAACATACCAGGCACGATCACCAACAGTGCTGCCAGCTTTACGTCGGCATCGGCAATACAACTGCAGCCGCCCAATGGCACGGCACAGCATTACGCGTATGTTGCCGAAGTGCAGGGAACAAGTGTAGTGGCGCCTTCGCCACTTCCTGGATTGACTTTGACGGTAGATGCCGACAGCCCCTCCATCAATGGCACATCCTGCACTGGGCAACTTGCGTGCGAAATCGCAAACGACGGCACCTCGACTGTCACCTATACATGGGACCTGATACTGCCGAATGGCGAGGCCCACGATTTGGCCTTCAATTTCCCGGAGCAGGACCTGCTCGCGTCACCGGCCAACCCGGCCTATACCATCGACGTAGATGGCCAGGCGGCAAACAGCACATCGAACAACATCACCTTTACCTGCGCTTCGAAGCTCAGCAACAACGGCACGACATGCACTTTAACGTCTCTTGCAGCGGCGTCTTTGTCGAATCCGCACAAGCTGACGCTCAAAGGAACGATCTCTTCAACCGCGTCTGCCGGTTCAACCATCACGTTTGACGGCAATGTGGCGGACGCGGAAGGCGAGTATCAGGACAAGCCGCAGACCGCTGTGACGGTGGCGAAGCCGGTGACGATTACCCTGGCGCTCGCACAAAGCACGAGCACTGTTGATGCTGCCAATGGAGCCGCCGATACGGGCAGCGCCGGCCATACGACCGAGATCACCTATACGGCGACGGTGAAGAACACAAGCGCGAACGATTCTAAATTCACGACACTTCATCTGACTTTCCCAGCCGGATTCTCTTTAATCAGCGCCACGTCTTCGATTGCGACCGGATGTCAGTCGGACGGCTCGGGCTGCACACAGGTAGACATTCCGGCGAATTCGACACTTACATATCAGGTGACGGGACTCTATCTGGCGAGTACTGTCGGTTCAGGAACCACCGCCGGACCATTTACTGAGACTGTGACCGCGCATGCTTCTGCACTGCCACTTACAACAGGCAGCCAGCCGACGGACCAGACTGTAACCACATCAGTGAACGGCTACGCAGCATTGACCATAGCCTTTACTGCAGTACCTACACCTCCCGGTGGGACCGGTTATCCAAACGCGGCGACAGCCTTCAATCTCGGCGCTGGAATTAGTGCGTCGGCGGGAGCACCGACTCCGCTTACCTATGCCGTGAAGATTTCCAACGCGGGGCCGAACGCTGTCAACAATCTTCCGCTGGCAAACGTCTTGCCACAGGGATGGAGACCTGCTGCCACATCACCGGTGACCACGTCCGTTGCCGGCGGAGCCACTGCCAACTGCACCTCGTCCACGGCATGCACCCTGAATCTGCCTTTGAATGGAAGCGCGACGGTCACTATTAACGGTGGCTTTTTTGACAGCGCTACTCCCGATACGGCGCCGATAGCGGCCGTTTCTTCGACGCAGGCGAGCAACAATAACATCACTGACCACGCATCTCTCACGGTGCCTGCGGGGACCTTCAATCCCAATGCGACCACCACCACTTCCACGGCTATCACGGTGCAGAGACTGACACATCTGGTCTTTGCCCTCACAAGCTCCGGCACGCCGGCTGTCGGAGTGCCGGCGGGGACAAATTACAACCTGAGCAACACAAATAAGGTCAGCTATAACTACAGCATTCAAAACACAGGACCGGACATTGCGATCAATGTCGCAGTGGCGAACACATTCACTCCGGCGGCATATCCTGCCTTCCAGACGAGCTTTGTCCAGCAATCCACGATCCCATCCGGCGTCACCTGCGCGCCGGCAACAGCGCCTGCTTTCTCAAACTGCACCATCGCCTCGCTTGCGGTGAATGCGAATGTAGTCGCTCTGCCATATCTCTTCCCGGACAATCCGCCAGGAACCACATACCCAGTGAGCACCGAGGTCTCAGCGGTCCCGATCGCCGCCAGCAGCGCGGCCTATACCTATGGGACTGTCTATGGCACTGTGGCGCTGCCTGCGTACGGCAACTCGGTTGACAGCAATCCGACGGGCACTACAAACGGCGACAACAAAGCCTCGACAAATTTCACCATCTATCGTTCAAACCATCTGGTGCTGACCCTGACAAATACCGGCACTCTCGGCGAGAGCGGCGGCGCGTATCCCACGCCCGGCTATGACCTGGGCACACAGGTGACGTATGCATACAAACTGGTGAACGAAGGGCCGAACTACGCTATCAATGTTCCTTTGGCCAATACTCTGCAAATAACGACACCGGCGACTTACACCGTACCTCCGAATGCATTTAGTATTACGGCTCCGACTACCGGGTTGGCCGTCTGCACGGCTGCTCCTCTCTATCAGAACTGCGGCGTGGCCAGCATCGCGCCATCCACGGGATCGCCTGCCACATTCAATGTGAATGTGTCATACCCCGACAATCCAATTACGTTGCCAACGGCACAGGATGTGTCAGCGGTGCCGAGCGCCGTTAACAGCGCTCTTTATACCTACAATGCGAACCTCAACAATGCTTACGGAAATGCCATAGATACGGGAGCCGGGCCGGCATCTGACGCGTCTTCCTCGTCACCCACGCATCTATACCGGACCGCGAATATTTCCGTCGATACGACCACTGTTCCTGTTTCCGGCCCCGGACCGAACTGCGCTGCGGGAGCATCACCTTGCCTGTACATGGTCAACAGCTCTAACACCCAGGACACGGCGATCTACACCGTAAATGTCAAGAATTCAGGGCCTGATCAAGCGACGCAGGCACAAATTACCTATACGCTGCCGAATCACTTTATTGTCTCGCCGAGTGTTCTGGCAGGAGTAGACCAGACCAAACTGCCATGCTCACAGACAACCGGGCCTAATGCCGAACTTTGCAAAGGATTTGTACCTGTAGGCACAACGACGGCCACATTGACCAGTCAATTCGACACGACGACTGTGCCGAATGACTTGCCGAATACCGATACGAACACGCCTCCGAATACTCCGGGATCGGCGCAGACCGCGGGCCAGACCGGTGTGGTCTTCGCTTTCGGCGGAACAGTCGCGCCGATTAACCTTCCGAAGGTTAACGTCGACCGGGTCACTCATCTTGTTACGGTGAAGGCCGTGGGACCGGCGCCCGGCGACGTTTCACCATCGACAGTGGCGGCGGTGAATCTCGATGAGAAGACGGCTGCCGATGCACAGGGCAAGAACGACCTGGTGCAGGTGACGCTGCAGGTTGGCAACGCGGGATTGAATGATGCGCTCTCGGTCTCTGTCACCGACCCGCTGCCGCCGTTCTTCATACTTACGCAGAAGCCGGCGAACTGCTCGGTGCCGAACGGCACTCCTGTCGATTCGTTTGGAAATCCGATAACCGGTACCGCTTCGATCAATCTGACCTGCACCATCGCGACGGTTCCCGCAGGAACGGGAACTGCCGGAACCAGCGGCCATCACGGCACGGTGAGCGGCGCGTTTGCGCAGATTGTTTATGGAGGCAAGTTCCAGGACAACGGACTGCAAACGGACATCATTTCACTCTGCTCCGGCGGCGGGTCCGCGCAATGCAAGACTTCTCCAAATCCGCAGGCCATTGCTGTCCTGCTGTTTGGCAATGCAAAAGCGCAATCGCAGGATGGTCTGGATCTTGGCGATCTCTCAAACGCGGGCGATTCGACGAGCACCCCGGCGCTGCCGCTACCTATCCAGCGCGCCGCGCATCTGCACTTTACCGTGACGCAATATGTGCAGCCGGGTGATGCCGCTCTGAATCCTGTAGGCGGGGTTACCGGTCCCGGTATTGCTGAAGCACAGCTTGGTGCGAACGGCGGCGAGGTCATCAATCCCATCCGCTACCAGGTGCAGGTCACCAATGACGGTCCGAATATCGCGACTGATCCAATTGTCAGTACAACATTGCCGCTGAATCCCGGCGGCGGTGCGACGAAGTTCGTCAATGTCGCGCAAAGCATCGAGCCGTCATCGACGCCCGGTTTCCCAACCGTGCCCGCGGGCTGCACCAGCGGCATGGCCTGCCAGGATGCGGGCATGATTGCTACAGGAGCATCAATCCTCTATAACGTGGATGGCAACTTCGACATCAACACATTGACGGAAGGCAACTCCGGAGCGCGGACTTTTGCTTCTGTTGTTGCTTCGGCCAGTGTCATTGACAGCAATCCCACGGCGACGGCAGCTGGTGCGCAGCAGACGAATCTGCCGATCACCGTCGTCAATACTCCGGCGGGTGCAAACTACACTCTGGCGCCGATGGCGGGCAACCTGTCGCAGCCAGTTCAGTTGAAACTCACCACCGTTCAGGTTGCGGGAATCACTGGCCTTGCTGTTGGCGGCTCAACTGCTCCGGCTGTGCCGATGGGAGTATCGCCCAACCCACCGGATAACGGCGCGACGGTGCCGCTCTATCGCTTTGGTCAAGGCGGAATCTACTATGCCCTGGGCACGACCGCAGGCATACCGACAGCCACGACCAATCAAACGCAGATTTGCCTGAACGCCATTCCGGATGTCTTCCAGAAGCCGGAGCGCGCGCTGCTGTGGGCGTTGAACAATGCTCCCGCGGGAACAGCGTTCAATACCGTTCCGCACTTCACCAATACGGCGACTGAGGGCGACATCACCACGATCGTGCTGCCGCAAGGCGGAGGCAGCTACTCGGTACCGGTAACCAGTACTTCTTATCCGCCGCCGCCGGCGCAGCCTCAGCCTGCCATGGTTTGCGGCGTGGTCAATGGGTTGGCGAGCGCGGCAAATCCGACAGTGCTCGCGGTGCTGGAGCCCGTGAACTTTGCTCCGTTTATCCGAACTGCGGTCACGGCGGCTAACTCAACCAACTCGCAGCCCGGGAAGGGCGTAACGGCTGCGGCGGCGCAGGTGGATCTGACCATCAGCCCGCAGAACAACTACGACTATAACGATGCCGATCCCTGCTACACGGGCACAGGCGGCGCCACTCGCAGCACATGCAATGACAACGTGCAGTTAACGACGTTCCTCTTCGGCGGCGGCAACCTGATTGGCGATGCGCAGCAGGTGCACACCTACTTCTATAACGACATTCAATCGACGCCAAAGCCTCAGTTCAATCTGCCCGCCGGCTCGCCGCAGCTCTATCTTGTACTCGCCGATCAGCTGGGCGGGCAGGGCTATAAGGAGATGACGTCGGGCGGCAATACGCAAGTCTGCGATCCCGGCAACCCGTCCACTGCATACACTCCAACCATCCCCGCCTGCCCGCTGTCTACGCCGCTGCAAGGCACCGCACCAGCTGTACCTCCGGTCCAGACACAACTCCCACTGAGTGGAGACACGTCTGTTGAGGTGGCTTTGCTCATCGGCAACGTGGGATTCGGCGGATCCGCGGGGCTGATTCCGCTGCCGCAGACTGCGACTCCTGAAGCCACGGCTCATGTCACTGCCGGTCAGACTGCGGGCTTTGTATGGAACTGGCTCACCGAACAGCCTGTGGTACAGGCGACGGGCAGCGGTACGCCTCCTGTGCTGACGCTGGCCTGCGTCAGCGCCGATGGCACCGATCTGGCCGCGAAGGGCATTACCTGCAATGTGCAGCCGACATACACATACTCCACCGGCTCAGGAAACACCTACGCCCTTACCGCGCCGCCTGCCGTCTATGTCGTCACTACCGGCAATACTGCTGTGGGCGCGGTGCATCAGGGGCCGCTTGATCGCGATCTGCATATCATTGCGGCTGTTGTGTTTCCGATTGGCGCAATTCCGCTGGTGTTGCTGCTCCGTCGCAGACGCGCTTTGAAACTTTCGGGCTGGCTGGCGGTGTTGTTCTTTGCTTCGCTTGTCGGAGCGAGCATCGGCTGCGGCAGCAACTCGAGCTTTAACAACCAGGGCGGCACGACCACAACGGCGACACCGGCTGGCACATACCAGTTCATCGTTACCGCTACCGGAACTGATAGCAACGGCAATCCGATTAATATCAAAACGTATCCGTTTGCTGTGACGGTTTCGCCTGTGCAGTAATGTTCCGCGTAACGTCCGCCCTCGAACCAGCACCATTACTAATGGATGGCTTCGGGGGTGACGGAATGCCATTCCAACGAGCACAGTGTCGTGGTAACCTTGTCCGCAGCGCTTCTTTGCAGACATCTTCATGCGTCAGAATCCCATCCCCCCGGGATTTCAAAGATGATGCGGATTAAGAATTGACGAGCATGAGCAGATTTAGAGGGTAGTAAGCGCGGATGAGTAACGAGCCTTTGGGAACGCCGACAATTACCCGGATCGGCAGATATGACGTTGTTGCGGAATTAGGCCGTGGCGGCATGGGCGTGGTCTACCGGGGGGAAGACCGCCTGATTGGCCGCGAAGTGGCCATCAAGACCCTGACCGAAATCACTCCTGAGCTGCGCGACCGCTTCTACGTGGAAGCGCGTTCCGGCATTCTGAACCACCCCAATATTGTTACGGTTTACGAGTTCGGCGAGCACGAAGGCATGCCGTACATCGCCATGGAGTTCGTCAATGGCGATTCGCTGGAAAAGATTCTCCGCTCGGGCCGCAAGCTTACGCTGCTGGAAACACTCTCCATCATCGAACAACTCTGCTCTGGTCTGGGATACGCGCATCAGAACCGCGTCGTACACCGCGACATTAAACCGGCGAACCTGATTGTGCAGCCCGATGGCAAAGTCAAGATCGTAGACTTCGGCATCGCGCGGCTCGCAGACCAGTCCACGCGCCTGACGAAAACCGACGCCGTTATCGGCACCTTCCACTACATCGCGCCGGAACGCCTCAAAGGCGAAATGAGCGATGGCCGGTCGGATATCTGGTCGGTGGGTGTGATGCTCTACCAGATGTTGAGCGGCGAACTGCCCTTCAATGGCGAAGACGTATCTACACTTTACAAGGTCATCAACGAGCCGCATCCTTCGATCAGGGCACTCGTTCCCGATATTCCTGACGACCTGGTGGCCATCGTTGACCGCTCGCTGGCGAAGAGCCCCGACGACCGCTACGGCACCGCGGAAGAGATGGCCTTCGATCTGCAGGGCATCTCCGATGGCCTGAAAAAGGAGCGGGTCGGCGACCTGCTCACCTCAGCGAAACGGCTGATGGAGCAGCGCCAGTACACCAGCGCGCGCACAGTGCTCATCGATCTGCAGCGCATCGATCCGCAAAACCTGGAAGCCAAGCGCCTCACTCGCGAAGTGCAGGACCAGATCAACAAGCTGCAGAAGGCCGAGCAGGTGCGGCAGATTGTCGAGCAGGCGGAAGAAGCCGTCCTTTCGCAGAACTATGACGACGCCGTCTCCTATTACAAGCAGGCGATGAAGCTGGACACGGAGAACGCGCTCCAGCTTAACGAGAAGCTAGAGAATGCGCAGCGCCTGAAAGATAAGCAGGATAAGATCCGCACGCTCTGGAAGCAGGCCGGAGACGCGCGCGAGCGCGGCGACCTGATGTCGGCGCAGGAATTTCTTGGTCAAGCGCTCAAGCTCGACGAAAAGAGCACCGACCTGCGCAACGCCTATTCAACCGTCGTGCGCGAAATGGAGCGCAAGGCGAAGGAAGGCAAGCTTCAGGAACTGCTCTCGGCTGCGCGCCAGGAATACACCGCACGCCGCTTCACTGAAGCTGTCACCCGTCTGCGCGCAGCTTCTGAAATCGACCCCACGCATCCTGAAGTGCAGAAGCTGCTGCACGAGGCCGCGACCCGCCAGGAAGAGGAGCGCCGCCGCGTCCTGATCGAGCAGATGGTCGGCGAAATTCAGGAGTCGATCTATCGCGAAGACTACGACCGCGCCCTGAACCATATCAATCGCGCCCTGGAAAAGCTGCCCACGGAAGCCCGTCTGTTGCAGCTCAAGGCGGAGACGGAAAAGAAGAAGCGCGAGCACAACGCGCAGCAGATTGTTCAAAGCGCCGCTCAGAAGGCGCAGGAAATCTTCTTTACTTCGCCGGTCGAGGCCATTTCCATCATCGACAAGGCGCTCGACCAGGTTCCCGGCAATGAGCGGCTGGTGCAGATGCGCGCGCAGCTTGACGAGCAGCTTAAGCGCGTCAAGAAAGATGAGCTACAAGCACAGTATCTCAAGAGCGCGCATACCGCCATCGACGCCCACGAATATGACGAGGCCATCCGCACGCTGGAATCCGCGCTGATTGATTGCGGCGAGACAGAAGAATTAAATTCCCTTCTTCAATATGCGCGCAATGAGCAGCAGGCCAATCTGCGCCAACGCCAGACCACTGCAGTGCGCGAAGAGGCGCTGGGGCTGATGAACAGCGGTCAGTATGAAGCTGCCGTCCGCAAGCTCGAACCCGCTGCGGCCTCTACCAATGATCCAGGTCTTAAAGCCCTGCTCGAACGCGCGCGCGGAGTGTTGCGCGATGCAGCCCAGCGCGTGGAAAGCGTAGCGGCGCGTACGCGGGCGCTGGCGGAAACGGATCTGCGCGGCGCGTTGCGGCTGCTCGACAGCCAACCTCCTGAAATTCTCGGTCTCAGCCAGATCGCCGCCCTGCGGCAGGAGATCAGCCGCAAAATTGAAGTCGAAAGCGCAATTCAGGATGCGGTCACCCGCTCCGAAGAAGCGCTGGCAAAGAAAGACCTTCACGGTGGCATGGACGCCCTCGAATCCGTGCGCCGCGCTTATGGCGAATCGCCCGCGCTTGCGCAGGCTATTTCTGCTTACGAGGCCAAGCGCAGACCTGCTGCGAATGCGATGTTCGCGGCCTCCATTGAAGGAGCGCGTAAGGCGCTGCTGCGCAACGAAGCAACCACGGCGCTCGAAGAGCTGCGCCGACCTGCTAACTTTTTGGAATTTGCCGATTCACAGGTACAGGCCGACTGGAAGCGCCTGGTCGAAGAAGCGACCAAAGCGGCCGGAGCCAAATCCCGCGTCGGTACGGATTCGCTGCCAATTATCGTTCAGGCCAAGTCACGCACCGGCCTCTATATCACTATCGCCCTTGTCGCCGTAGCCATCATCGCTGGCGCGGTAGTGCTCTTCCTGCGCCCAACAGGACCCGCACTCCAGCCTACATTTATGCAGTTGAACGGAACGCCCTGGGCCACAGTGAGCCGGGTTATCGATCCCAAAGGCAAGAGCGTGCAGTTGCCCTCCGGTGACCAGAGCACTCCTATGCGCCTTGACGGCCTTGAGCCTGGAACGTATAAGGTCATCTTCCAGGGGCCGGACAACAGCCAGCAGACCATAGACTGTACCCTGTCAGCCGAACAGCACCAGTGCGTTGTCAGCTTTGGCAAGCTGGACATCGAGCAGTTAATTGGAGGTCAGAAATGAAGCGCCGCGTCCTTTTGCTTCTGGCCGTTTTCCTGTGCGTTCCCGGGGGCCTCTTCGCCGACCAGCAGGCGGACAGCCTTTACAAACAGTCTCAGGCTACTAGCGACCAGCAGGCTGCAGTTGAGCTTCTATGTAAAGCTGCGGAACTAGACCCGGCGACTTACGGCAAGAAATGCAATGACGCGAAACAGTATCTCGACGGACGTCTGCAGAAGTTCGAAGGGCTCTATGTCTCCGGGAAGGCTAAATTCGAGGCGAAGCAATATACCGATGCGATCAGTGACCTGAGCAAAATCTACTTCGGCCCACGCCACGCGGACGCCCAACAGCTGATTGCGCAGGCCAATGACGCCATCAACCATCCGCAGCCAAGCATTGACGTTACCAGCGCCACCGCGCTCAAAGCGGCGCAGCAGGCATTCGACAATGGAGATTTCCCCACGGCGGAAACCAATGCCGGCCTGGTGAAAGCGCCCGATCAGCTGCCGCAGGCGCAGACGATTCTCAGCAACATCCGGAATTACCACGATGATATGCAGCAGGCGGAGGCGTTTAAAGCTGACAAAAACTATTCCGCGGCCCAGCAAAAGTACAACGACGCTTTGCGCATCAAGAGCAACGGCCCGGGGGATCCCGCCGGCAAACTGGCTGGGCTGGCTTCTCTCATGAAGCAGCCGAACGGTACTACCGTTGCTGGCAACAAACCGCCCGACAATTCTGTAAGAATCAATGCCGCCCTCGCTGACGCCCGGGATCACCTAGCGAAGTCAGATTGGCAGGGAGCCTTAACCGCCTGCAATCAGGTGCTGACGCTTGATCCACGACAGCCCGAGGCCCTGACATGCCGGGAAAAAGCGCAGGACGGTCTGAAAGCCGCGTTGGCCAGCGACCCGAAGGCTCTGGAAGACACGCTGGTACGCGGTGTGCGCGACTATTACGAGTCGCACCTCACCGATGCGCGCGACGCCCTCTCTCTCTACCTGACGGCGGGCGGCAACCGCAGCAAAGGCGCGGCTTATTTCTACCTGGGCGCAACCATGCTTTCCCAGGCTATCCTCAGCAGCCCCAAGAGCAAGGAAGAGCGCGACAGTCTGCAGCAAAATGCGATACAGCAGTTCCAGCAGGCAAAGCAGCAGGGCTTTAAACCGATGGAAAAAAATGTCTCCCCCAAGATTCTGGCCGTCTGGAACCAGCCCGGCATGTAGGACGGAACCCTGGCTTGCAGACCGAAAATAACGAACTTTTCAAGTACTTAAGCTGATTCGATTCTTCTGGATTCTTCACCATCTGTTGTGATATTGCTTTCTCCGGTCATTTATTCAGTGCCGGTGACCGGGCCGTGATCAACTGTTGCTCTTAGCCGTTCTGCCGTTGGCTTTCTGTATGTCCCGGTATAGCTGTTCCCCCGTGATGACACTTTTGCCAGGCACAGTCAGGGATGAAAGAGATGCGCTATCTGATACGGGTTCTGGTCTGCATAGGGGTATTCGGGCTGGCAGGCGTCTGTGTCCACGCACAGACGCGGGTGGATGGACAAGTGTGGAACGGAGACCAGTTCCATCCTGTTGGCGGTGCAACCGTTCAACTTGTCAACCCAGCGACGAAATTTATCCAGACGACAAAGACTGACGACGACGGGAATTTTGAGTTTCCGGTAGTTCCGCCGCAGGCGGGATACGCCATACAGGTGCTCGATTCCAGCGGAAAAGTGCTCGTCACATCCGACCCCTTCGATCTGAACGTAGGGCAGGCGCACACCACGCTGCCGCCCATCGACATCGCGCCGGCATTGGCCCCTCCACCTCCGCCTAAACCCGCGCCTGTAGCAGCGCCCACTTCCACGGCGAACAATCCCGCTCCGCCACCTGTTGCCACGGCAAATCCGCCTCCAAAGCCTATTCCAGCGCAGCCGAAGTCGCAGGCCATCCAGAACAACCTGAACATCTCTCTGAGCGCCAACATTACGCGCACCCAGTTGAGCGAATTGCCGCTCTTCAACCGCAACTTCCTCGCGCTCGGTCTCTTCCTGCCCGGAGTGCATGACGTCGATCCCGGGTCACCGCTGGCCGGTGCGGCCTTCAGCATCTCTGGATCGCGTACAACCTCCAGCAACTTTGAATTGGACGGAAGTGACAATCTTGCCTCCAGCACTAACCAGGCTATTCCGTTCCAGGTGAATGACTCTGTGCAGGAATTCCGCATTGTCTACGCCAACCCGGACTTGCAGTATGGTCAGGGTTCGGGCGGAGTCGTCGATGTAATTACGAACCGCGGCCAGTCCAAAGGGGGCGCATGGCACGGAACGGCTTTTGGCTATTTCAATAACGATAGTTTGAATGCCGGCACACCTCTTTCGATTTACTCCGGTACGACTTTCGCCAAGGCCACTGCTTATGCCGGCAGCACCACTGCTGCTCCGAATGAAATTGCCAACGAACAGATCGGCAGTGCCGCAGCTGGCTATATCTCTTACGGTCCCACAACCTATAACGCCCTCTACCGGCTGTTGACATCGCTCGTTCCATCAACAGGACAGACCGCCGGCCTTGCCAACTGCCGCGCAACTGCCGGATCAATCTGCAACTCCGGCATGTTTGACGGCAATGCTGTACTTTCGCAAAACGACAGCCACACCCAGCCATTCAATTCCAAACAATTTGGCGGCAACATCGGCGGCCCGATCGGCAGCAGGCTCTTTCTCTTCGGCAGCTATGAGGGAACGCTGATCGACAACCCTAACCCGATCTTCGAGCGCGTACCTACAGCCTTTGACTTCTCCACCAGCGGTCTCGGCCTGAATGGCAACGATGTAGCTATTGCTAATAGCGTGCTCTCGCTTTACCCAAAACCCAATGTCCAGGGCACGAACACCGGCACTTTTGGCTTCTACAAAGGCACCGCGCCTAACTATACCCATGTCCACAATCTTCTCGTGCGCCCGGATATCGACCTCGGGAGAAAAGGCACACTAAGCATTCGCTATGCCGGACAGCTTCTCGATCAGTTGCATGATGACTCGCTGCCTGAGCAGCCTTCCGGCTATCCAGGAAACGGGGCTGACCGCAAGGCGCAGAACCAGAGCGTAGCTCTTGTCCATACGCTGGCTTTTGCCAATGGCAAAAGCGTGAACGAAGCGCGGTTGGGCTTCACGCAATATCGTGTTGATGAAGTTGCGCAGGACCACAAATTCTCATCACCTGTCATTCCCGGCGCGCAGGTTCCGACATTCGTGATGAGCGGTATTGACAACCGGCTTGCCGGCGCCACGCCGGGAACTCCCGGAGCTGTCGGCGGCTGGTATGACTCCTTCTGGAACCAGGTTCCCGGCAACATCACCTATTCGCCCTCGCCTGTTACACCCTCATTGGACGGCGATTTTCCCTTCGCTCGCATCGGCGCGCCTTTGAGCGCCCCTGCAGCCCATCGAGACACGCAGGTACAGGCAGCTGACAACTTTACCTTTGCGCTGGGCGCGCGTCATCGCTTTACGGTGGGTGGCGATTACCGCTACATTCAGAACTTCGACTTTGAAGGCGGGATGGCGCGCGGCATCATTGTTTCGAACAACATCGGCGAGTTCACCAGCGACAGCGAAACCTGTGTTTCCTGCGGCAATGGATTCGTGCATCCATCGTTCGATTACGAGCTGAAGCAGCCCAACGGTTACGTGGGCGATCTGCGCAGCTATGTCGCTACTGGGTTTATCGAGGATAAGTTCCAGCCGATTCCGCGCCTCACGCTCACCGCTGGCGTACGTTACAACTTCTTCGGCCAGCCGTGGGATACAAACAATCGGCTCTGGAATTTTTCGCAAGACGCCAATGGCCTCGTCCATCAGGGAGCGACGGGCACGTATGACGCCTTCGCGTACCAGTGCGCCGCCTCTGGTGGTACTGAAACACATCTCGATTCGCTCTATGGCGCGCGTCGTATTACTTTCAATAGCGGCTGGGGCTGCAGCCCGAATGCGAAATTCACATTGCCTGCCGACAAGAAGGATTTCGCGCCACGCGCCGGCTTCTCGTATGCGCTCGATTCTCACTACCGCAATGTGATTCGCGGCGCTTTCGGCATGTATTATGACCATCTGCCGGCCAGCTACAGCGAGCAGTTGCTAATCAATCGTCCAAGCCCCTACAACGTAAATGCTCCCAGCGCGATCTACGGCCAGAACTTTTATTCAGCCGGCTGCCCGGGTGCAACCAATGGCGGCCAGTGCGGCTTCGGCCTCAGCACCCTCAACCCAGCGAACCTCAATCCCGACCAGCAGGCCATCTTCAACAGCTATCAGGCTGCCAGCGGAGCAGGCCCGATCTTCGAGCGCGATGTAAAGAACCTTCGCAATCCTTACACGATGCAGTTCGACATCGACTTCCAGCACCAATTCGCCCGCAGCTGGACATCGGAAGTCACCTATATTGGGACACTGGGCCGCAGGCTACCACTTATCTACGACGGTAACTTCCTGCAGGAGTTCTACTGCACCTCCAGTGGAAACGCGGGGCAACCGGGCGGGCTATGCAACAACAACACCTTTTTCCCAGTCTTTACTGAATCGAATCTTGGTTCGTCGAATTACCACTCGCTCGTCCTGCAGGTGCGCAGCGAAATGTGGCACGGCCTGCTGCTCAATGCCGCTTACACCTTCTCGAAATCAATGGACGACATTGCGGGCAGCAACTTCCCCCGCAGCACAGATGCTCTCTGGAACCAGATCTTCGGACGCCAGCTCTACGGGCTCGGTAATCCGACGGCATTCGCGCTCGGCGCTAACCCACTCGGTGTAGGCGGCGAAGGCGGACGCGGAGGCCAGTTGCAGCCCGGCAACTGCGCGCAGAATCCGGACTGCCTCTTCCACGCGATTCTTGCCGAAGCGACCATTCCGTCCTTTGACGCAATTTCTTCCGCGCTGACTACCACCGGCAGCCGGCCTGTCATTGTCACCGAGTACAGCCTGCCGCAGAACCCGCTTGATTTCTCTACAGATGACTATGGGCGCTCTGACTTCAACGTCGCCCATCGCGCAATCGTAGACTTCGTCTACGATCTGCCTTCGTGGGGTCACGCCTGGCTGAACGGATTCTCGCTCTCCGGCGTCTTCTCTGCGCAGACCGGTCTGCCATACACCATCTTTTCCGGCCCGGCTTACGGCCAGATTACGCAGCGCGTCAACATCGCCGGTAATGTCCGCACGACGGGAAAGCCTGACCAATACTTCGCCGACCTGACACAGTTCACCACAGCCGCCGTGGCCGATCGCGCCACCAACTCCTGCCCGAACCTCTATGCTTCACCCACGCTCTACAGTGGTACGGCGGGCAAGCCGTGCGTGGGCACCAGCCGCAGAAATCCGTACTCTGGCCCAGCATTCATCAGCCAGGATTTCGCTGCGCAGAAGCGGTTCCATCTCTTCGGCGACCGTGGCGCGTTGGTTCTCCGCGCCGAGTTCTTCAATCTCTTCAACCGCGCCAACTACTACAACCCGATCACCGAGTACAGCACCGACGGTGTCCACCTGAATCCAGAGTTCGGCATCATTCGTTCCGCGCACGATCCGCGTCAGATACAACTGGCCGCGCGCTTCGACTTCTGAGTACTACACTGATGCTGTCATCCTGAGCGAAGCACGCGCAGCGTGCCCAGTCGAAGGACCTGCTTTTCTGTTATGGTCTGGCAGCGACAAAGAATAAAACAGATTCTTCGTTGCTGTGCTCCTCAGAATGGGAGTTTGAGAGATAACCGAAATCGGTCGATAAAACATGTCCAATACCCCCGAACCATCCACAGTCGAAGTCTCCTTCTCCCTCCGCGTTGGCGAAGGCACGCTCAACGCCAGCCTCCAGGTTCCAGCAGGCAAGACCACGCTGACCAACCTGCTCCCAATTATTCAAGACTTCGACAGCAGCATGATTAATCACGTCGCGGGCGAGGCGACTGAGGCTGGCCATCCCATCTCATGCCGCAAAGGATGCGGCGCATGCTGCCGCCAGATGGTGCCGCTTAGTATTTTTGAAGCGGAATTCCTGGGGGATTGGTTCAACAGTTTGCCCAAAGAGCGTCAGGCCGGGATCGAAGCGCGCTTCCGCAGCGGACTTCTAAAGCTCAAAGAATCGGGCATCCTCGATAAGCTTATGGATCCAAACTGGGGTGCAGACGAAAAATCATTCGTGCAGATGGCGATGGACTATTTCCATGCCGACGCTCCATGCCCCTTTCTTGAAGACGAGAGCTGCAGCATCCATCCCATTCGCCCGCTTATCTGCCGCGAATATCTTGTGACCTCGCCCGCTGAACTATGTCAGGACCCATCGATAAACCAGATCAGCGCGATTCACCTGCCGCTGATGCCATCAAATGCGCTCTATAAAATCAGCAGGGAACTGACGCATGATACGCGCGGCTGGATACCGCTCATCTTTCTTCTCGCCTGGACAAAGCGCGGAGTCAAGCCGGGCGATTATTACGCGGGAACGGGACAGGAAGTACTTCGCATCTTCATGGACAATCTCACGACGGAGCCACCCGCCGCGGGGCCGTCCATGATGCAGCCCGGATGATTCAGTCGCCAGCACCATTGAGAGGCGTAGAATAACGCTGAAAAGGAGCGACGCGATGAAATACCGCATTGCTCTATGGGCAGGCATCGGCTTTCTGGTTGCGGGCCTCTGGGCCCTTTATGTTTACGCAACCTTCCCATCTGCAAACGAACGGTTACAGGATGTCTGGGTCGTCCTATATTTAACATGCCCGATTGCGATGATCCGGCATCATCCCGTCAGTCTGTATGAAGTTCTAGCAGCGAATACAGCAACGTATGCGTTTGCCGGTCTGATGGTGGAGACAGTGCGGCGACAATTTCGTCACGCGAAATAAACTCAAGAGGCTTCTTTCCCGAGCTACTTGCGGTTCAGGGCCATCCATGCCGCAAGTGCCGCATTCTTCTCATCCGCCGTCCACGGAGGCCCAATCACGCGTCCAAACCTGGAAAGTTGCTGCAAGACCTGAGGCGCAGTATCCCCCCAAACACTCGCAGCCTGCTCATTAAGATCGCGCTCGCGAAAACCATGAACGCGAATGCCGAGTCGCTCAAAAGCACTACACACGGCTGCGCGAAAGAACTCGCCTTCCGCGGTATGAATCAGAGCATGAGAAGCCAGAATCTTTGGAAGCGCAGGCAATGCGCGTCCGGACGCAAGCAGCAGCGCACAACTTGCAATCCTGTAGCCTCGCGCGCCTAGCTCCTTCAGGGTGCCGTCTATCGCTGCCACAGCAAACCGCTCAGAAGCCGCAGCGCAATCAGAAATATGCTTCTCCGCCTTGGGAATCGTCAGCTTCTCGGCAAAATGATACGGCTGCTTTGTTCCAGCAGCCGTAGGGTCAATGATTGTGATGTGCTTCCGTTCAATAATCTCCGGCGAACCGGCATGATCGGAAACGGCCACCAGAACGCTCCAGCCCGAATGAACTCGAACGCCGATGGCCGCGCGCTTCATCTGTCTATGACTATGGAGTCTTAACTGTATCGCCTGTCTGGGGCTTGCCCGACCCACTGAACGCCCCGACTGCTGAGGTTGCATCCACGCTGGTAATGGTAAGCTGGCCGATCGAGTTCTCAATCGAGCGCAGCGGCTTGCCGGTTGCAGGATCCTTCACTACGCGAACCACGCGCGAAACCGCCAGCTTGTCCCCGACCTTAACGCCCGCCGAGCTGCCAACGTTGATAATCACGCTGTCCGACGCTGACGCATCAGCCACCAGGCCGTTGACGGTGACCACCGGAGCGGTAATGGTAGGCAGCTTGGCGCTGTCTGCGTTCAGGTTCTGCGCCAGGTCTGCTACGGCTTGCGATGTCGCTTCGCCGATAATGGTCTGAGCAAAGTTGCTGCTGCCCATCCCAGCTTCGCCGCCGCCATAGCCGCCTGTTCCCGCGCCGCCCGCAAGCAGATTTGTGCCCGAGCGCTTCGACTCGCCCTTGCCTGTTGCTGAAGCCAGAATCTCAGCCGTATTGACGTCGATCATGCGCGCCGTGATAGCAACCTCGGCTTTGGCGCTGTGCGTACCTACGCCGCCCAGCCCATAGCCGCTGCCCCATTTACCCAGCATGCCGCCGACGTTCTTGCTCTGATCATCGCGGCCAAACTGGGTAATGTCGCCGGTGATCACAGCGTCCACGCCAAGAATGTGGCCGATCTTCGCAGCGGTGTTTGCATCGGCGCGATTGCTGTTTGAGAAATTCTGCTCGTTCAGAATTTTGTCGATCTGGTTTCGCTCGATCACGCGGTAGGTGCCGTCGTTCACCAGCTTGTCAATCAGCATGTCGCTGATGCCTTTGCCGATATCGACATTTGTGCCGAAAACCGCCTGGGACGCCGTCATCACGGTCGCATAGTTGAAATCGAGCACTGCAACCTTGTGCCGTTGGCCCGTTGGCTGAGCCGCCTGCTGGGCCGGGGCCGGTTGCTGCGCTATAAGCGCAGAGCCCATTACTAGGAACGAAAGAATTGCCGGAACTACTTTACGCATTGCCACTGTCTCCTACTTGATGTTCAAGAACTTTTCCAGAGTTGCTACTTCCGTGTCGGCGCGGTCCATGTAGCTGTCGGCCGTCTGAAGATCATTTTGGTTGAGGGCGCGGCTCGCCTCGCTCATAGAGCTGTTCATTCGGTTCAGCGAGCCCAGAATGTCGCCGCGAATGTCGAAGCCCTGCGCCTGCTGCTGGCTGCGAAGCTGCTGTACGCCGCTGCGCGCCGCATCCGCGCGTGCTTCAAGGTTGGCATAGCGGTCATGCGCATCGCGGATTTCCTGCGGCGAAGGCCCTGCAGGTGCCGCCTGAACAACCGGCGCAGAAGCCGATGGCTGGGCCGTCGCGACAGCCGTCTTCTGCTTGAGGACTAGAGCATGTTGTGAAGAGACAGTTGCGGCGTCGCTCGGTTGTGCTGCCGGAGTGGTCTGATTTACCGGAGGAGTCGTCTGCGGCGTCGCCGTGCTTAACGGATTCGCCTGCTGGGACGCGCCGGTTGCGGGAGCGCTCGGCTGTGCTGTACCGGCGTCAGGCGTGGTTGCCGGAGTCTGCGTGTCCGTTGCAACCGCAGGTTTCGGACTGGCATTCGTCTTAAAAACATGAGGCAGCAGCGTGGCGGCTGCTACCAGCGCCAGAATCGCCGCCACTGCGCCCAGCCCAATCCACAATCCGCGATGACTTTTGCTGTCGGTCGGCGCAACAGCAACCGGAGCAAAGCCCTGCTGCGGAGGTAGTGGAGGCGCAGCCTGCGGAAGCGGCTGCGTTGCAGGAGTCTGCTGCGACAGATCCTTCAGCGCATTGCGGAATTCCTCCGCTGTCTGGAAACGCCCATCAGGCACCTTGACCATGGCGCGCAGGACAATATCGTTCAACTCAGCAGGAAGCGCGGGGTTGACCTGCACCGGGGGTGTTGGAGCTTCATTCAACTGTGCATTCAGAACGCTGTAAGATGTGTCTGCCTGGAAGGGCTTACGCCCGGTAAGCATCTCGTACAGCGTCACACCAAACGAATAGATGTCCGACCGCGCATCTACCGTGCCGCCGCGCACCTGCTCAGGAGACATGTAGTACACCGACCCCATTGTCGTTCCAGGCCGCGTCAGTTGCATGTCATTGGTCGACTTGGCAATGCCGAAATCCATCAGCTTTACCAGCCCATGCGAGGTAATCATGATGTTCGCGGGCTTGATATCGCGATGGGTCACGCCCTTGCCATGCGCATAGCTCAACGCCGAAAGCACCTGCGTCGAATATTCGAGGACCCGGTCAAGGGGAATCCGCGTCTGCGAGGCCAGAGTCTCCAGCGTTGTGCCTTCGACGAACTCCATAACCATGACGAGCTGGTTCTGGAACTGGAACGCCGTCCGCAACTGCGCGATGTTTGGGTGTTCGAGCCCGGCCAGCGTGCGGATTTCCGCCATAAAACGCGCCGCGAGATCTGGCTCGGAAGAGTATTCGGGAAGCAGGACCTTCATCGCCTCTTCCCGGTTCGAGATGATGTTGCGAACCCTATACACGCGGCCCATGCCGCCTGCGCCTAATAGCGCGACGACTTCATAGTCGCCAATGCGCTGGCCTGCCTCTAACGCCATAATGGGGGCCTCTACGGATGAATTTGTGCCGGGGGAGCGAACGGAGCCGTACTGCTGAACGCCCAGAGTTTACTCCATTTCAGAGCGCTTGGCGCGTAAAAAATGGGTTCCGGGAGACTCCTGTTTCTGCCCTGACCGGCTGTTTTCCGCTCCGGGAAATAGTGCAAAGAAGGCATGTACCGTTGCATCTGTTCTCCGCGCTTGAACTAAGCCGAAGAAATCCTCTTCGCACCTCGGCATTAACTCGGCGATCCTCCGCGGTAAAGCTGTTTACGCGTACTAGTTAGAAAAGGCGTATTCCACCTTTACAGGCGCTTCCCACTTCTGGCAGTCTTATCCAACACTCTTCTTTGTAAACGCAAATGAACTGGTACTATTTGCGAGCGGGATGAGTCTCTCAACAAATGGAAAGCCAGACTGGATTGAAGCTCGAAGTCGCTGCCTTGACTGACGTTGGCTGTAAGCGCACCAACAATGAAGACAATCTGGGCTACGACCTCACCGCCCAGCTCTTCGTCGTCTGCGACGGAATGGGAGGCATGGCCGCCGGCGAAGTGGCCAGCAGCACCGCTGTCGGAACTTTGCTGCGCGCGTTCAGCGAATCCACCGCATCTTCCGCAACTATCGAAGAACGCCTCTACAGCGCCATTACGCAGGCCAATCACGAAGTCTGCGCGCTCTCCCAAGCCAATGAAGAAATGCGCGGCATGGGCACCACGCTGGTTGCCGCCGGCCTCGACGGCCGCAAAATCGTCATCGGCAACGTGGGCGATAGCCGTGCCTATTTCCTGCGCGACGGCGGCTGCGTGCAGATCACGCTCGACCACTCGTATCTCGCTGAACAAGTCCGCAACGGCGTCATGACCGCAGACGACGCCGGGGCTTCACCGCTGCAATCACTCATTACCCGCGCCATCGGAACCGCCGAGACCGTCGAACCCGACCTTTTCAGCGCTGCGCTTGAACCGGGCGACATGGTCCTGCTTACCACCGACGGTCTCACCCGCTACGCCGACGCCGAACTCATCGGCCAACTTGTTCTCACCCACACCGATCTGCAGGAAGCCTGCCAAGCCCTCATCAACACCGCTAAAGAACAGGGAGCAGTGGACAATGTGACGTGCCTGCTGCTGCGATTTTCTGAAGAAGATTCAGCCGCGTAGCTTGGCTTGAGCACACATATTGATTTGTCATCCTGAACGGAGCGCGCAGCGCGCAGTCGAAGGGCCTGCGGTTTCTCAGCAACGGCACAAACATCGGGTGCCCCATCCTTCGCAAAGCGAAGGGTGGGAAGGATAATATGTCAGAAGGTATGTGATGCAGAATCCAGGGAGCATGTCCAAATCAGCCAAACCATCCGGTTCAATCAACAGATTCATCGGACTGCTGGCAGGCCGGACAAAGAAAATCGCTACCATCAAAGAAATCAACGAAGCGGCTGCGCAAGGTTGGGCGGGCAAAACGAGAGTCGTGACCTCAGTAACGAAAGTTCAGCAGCGCGAAAGCGACTGAAGCCGGTAATTCACCGAAATTTTATCGGCCATCACTATGAGGACGAACCAGCTGCTCGAGGTAGCAAGAGGAATCTGCCCGATGAGCATATCGATCGCCGCAAATATCCATAGTGCGCCGGATTTGTAGATGCGGAACCTCATCGAAAATCCCTCAATCCTATGTTTTCCCCTCGCTCACTAGGATGCAGAAGGGCCCGATTCCGCATGGCGACTTGAAAGAACCGGGGAAGATGAGTTTTAGCTGACGCACAATCCCAAACATAAGGGCCCTAGCCCAAAGCAGACTCGACTTGGAAAGTAAGCCGCTTGGGCGCCACCTGAAGATAGCTGGCCGTGACCAGATCCCGAACCTCGTTCCAATCGATCTTTCCACGATCCAGGCGAAGCCCGACCCATCCCCTGGGTCCGACGTAGGCAGGCAGGTAAAACTTCCGCGGATGGGCAGCGGCAAGAGCGTTATTTTCGCCTGGCAGCGCCTTCGTGCAAACAGAGACGATCCCATCCCCATGATGGTCGTTCAGAAAGTAGACGAATTTCTTCTTGCGAACCGTGAAGGCAGCGTGCCGACCCATGTCGGTCCGCGAGCCCTCAGGGAGGGCAAGGCAGATCGCCGCCAGTTTTGCGAGCCTGGGGTCGTCGGCGCTTTTCATTTCTGAGAATCGGCTTAGTGGCCGACTTCTGAAACACAGCGCATCGCCAATCCACCCGGCGTCAGCAGCCCGGCATTTGTTCCGGAAAGCTCGATGCGAACCACGAGCGGCGAATTGTCGACCACGATTGGGGTACCGGCAATCTCCAGCGGATAAGCCAGTCGTACCGGCGGCCCCGCCTGTTCCACCTTGCCCTTGTCGATCAGGTGGAAGAGCGCCCAGGTGCCGTTGAACTGGAGCGGCAGGCTACCCGACGAATAGTTGGCCGTGACCTGCGCCATCTGCGCCGTCTGCGCCGACCAGTTGAATGGCTTTGAGATGCTGGCGCCTGAGAGCCGCTGTGCATCAACCGCGAGCGTCACGCTCTGGATGCCTTTTGATGGCAGGATGTTCGCCGTGAAGGTCAGGGTAGGCGAAGTCGAGCCCGCCGGGTAGAGTGTGCCTGACAGCGCTGCCGCCTGGTTGAAGAAGCGCACAAACGCTGGATTCAGCTTGATGGGAGCGTTCGGCGCTGGAACGTAGGTCGTGCCTTGCTGCTGAAGCAGCGGCTTGAGTGTCCCATCATAGAACTGCCACAATGATCCAGTCCCTGGCTGGAAGACAGCAGAGACCTCGGCCGTGCTGGCCTCAACCGTCGAGTTCGGCGCAAAAGGAAACTTCGTCATCAGCGCGTTGAACCCGGTGCAGAATGCTTTGCCGCCGCCATTGGCCTGCTCGGGCCGCGCTCCGCGCACTGCGTCTTCGACCGAATTAATTGGGGCCTGCATCAGTGCGATCACTGTCTGTTCGACGTGCGCCTGCGGGTCGATATTGAAGGACTGCGACGCTTGCGAAACCGCTCCATGCGCGGTCACCGCAGCGCCGATGATCGGCTGTGCAGCATTTGGGTCATTGGGATTCGGGCTCTGCGCCACCTGCGATACCGCACCCTGCAAGCCGACCAGCGCATTGATGTATCCGCTATTGCCCTGCGAGATCAGCTTGTCAGTGCAGTCTGGGGGAACCAGCGCCTGCGCCGGTTGAAACTCCTTCGAGATGTCCTGATTGGCAACCGCCGTATTGTGCGACGCCGTGCAGACAAGTGCCAGCAGCGGGGAAGTGGGGTTCGATAGAATCTGCAACTTCTGGCCCGCGTCCGGCAGTCCGCGATAGCGGACAACGGAAGCCTGCTTCAGGAAAGTACGCCACTCGTTCTGGTAGTCAGCGAGATAGCGTCCTGCAAGCTGCTGTGTCAGCGTCGCACGGTCCAGTGACGGCGGGGCCTGGTCGCCCAGCACCCATGCCTCACCGCTGAAGTAGCGGTCGGGATGCAGGATCGCGTCCTGCATAAATGCAAAGCCGTTGCGCGAGAAAGCACCGGGAACAATGTGCGGTTCGATAACAACCGCGGAAGATCCAGGATAGGCCCGGTTGAAATCAATCGGAAGATTTGCCTTGTTCGCTGCGGCCAGCATGTTCTGGTAAATGCGGTCGTATCCGCCAAAGCTGCCGAGATATGTGCGCGCATGCGTCACCACCGGCATTGCTGGAGTGATGGAATATGGATTCCCACGCTTCAATTCGTTGGCGTAGAAATCGAATTGCTGCTGTGCAAGCTGCTTCTGCTCGTCGGTTTCAGGAGTGCGGCCATTCAGCCAGTACTGCATCAGAACAGGTGTCAGGAAATCCGCTGTGCTCTTATCCGGGTTCGACGTTGTGATGAGATATCCGCGCAGCGGATTATAGGCCGCCGAATAGTCCGCGCCCGCTGCCGGAGTCGCTGGAAGCCCACCCAGCATGGCAACGATGTTGCTCTGCGTGTTGGTGAGCAGCAGCCGCTGGAAGCGGTCAAAGTAGATGCGCCGCGCTGCATCGAGCAGATCGTTGCCGTGGTAGATTCCCCAGCGGTACATCAGCGGCGGCCCGTTCTGCTGGTAGCCCTCGAGCTGAACAATAGCTGATCGGAGCTGGTCAAGCGACGACAGGTCCTGTGTGGAAGCAAGCATGGTCGCAGGCACAGTCCGCGAAGGCAGCGCTTGAGCGGCTGATGAAATCTGCTTTTCCAGATGTGAGTTGTTGCCGTAGGAAATGATGAGGCACAGTAGGTAAATCAGCAGCAGCGCTGAAACAGTGCCGAAGACAATGCGCCGAAAAGTATGCGTGCGTCCGCTGTTGCTGGTGCTGGAAAGCGCGCTGCGGTCCTGCAGAATGGCGATAGGGAACAGCTTCGGCAGGAATGTCCACTGCGCGATCTTCTGCGCCACAACCTGCGGCGTCGGGGCAGCTTGCGCAGCCTGCATCTGCTGGACGGAGAACATCCGCGTTGCGCCCGCATCCGCAGGCGCGGCCTGCTGCACTGCAGCCGGAGCGCTGACCATTTGCTCCACCACATGCGCGCGCACGCCGGTAAAGTAGAATCCGCGCAGGTATGGATTCGCATTCAATTGGCTGGGCCGCGTTAATTCAACCAGATAGGACGAAAGATTATTCCGGAGCTTGCGCAGCTCGCGCGGGAATTCATACACCGGATCGATATTGCGTTGATCATTCTCGCGGGACAGCATCTCCAACCGGTATTCGCCAAGCGAGAAAATCAACTGGTCAAGCGAATTTGTAACTTCGCGAGTGGCCTGTTCCGCATAGAGGCCGCTGGAGACACCGCTGCGCGCCAGAGGGATGCCAAGAACCTGCGAGGCTTCTTCATTCGTGAGATTGCGGACGTATTCCGTGAAACCGGGAACGCGGTCGAGCTTGGTCAGGATGACGTAGACCGGAACTTCCGTGCCAAGCTGCTGGGCCAGGTTGCGCAGCATCTCGTTGGTTTGCCGCGCTGATGCGGCGACAGCTTCCGTGGCCTGAGCGCCGAGAAAATGTTCGCAATTCATGCAGACCACAGCCGCGCGAATAGGCGCTTGCGATCCCATCGCTGCGCGATATGCCTTGGGGCGCGTCCGGCGAATCAGCTTTGCCCACAGCGCCGGGCTTTTGCGGACAGCATCGCCGGCCTCGACAATCACGCATTGCTGCGTGTACCAGAGATTTGCAACCGGCGTGGCTACAATATCCTGATCTCGATACATCTGCCCGGCCAGAAGCTCAGGATCAAGCCCGGACTTCATCACAATGGTCGTTTTGGCGGCGTTCGATTCGCCCAGCATATAGAGCAAGGGAAGGGAATCGAGCGTCTTCGCGCCGGTGCGCTGCGCTGATGCAAGTTTCTTCTCGGCATCACGCAGAAGCGTGTCCAGTTCCGTATTGCCTTGAATATTTTTTGTCGAGCCTTCGCGCTTCCGTTTGCGGAAATGCAAAACCAGAATGATCGTCGCTGCCACAACCCCGAGCAGAACAAAGATCACCCGCAGAATGGTGAGCGCCGTACCTTCAACATGAAGGATCGGACCGGCCATCCATGCCAACCCAAGCGAGAGAAGAAAAATAATGATCGAAATGATGATCGAAACCACAACCGACTCCTAGCGAGCGTTCAGGCTGCTGTTCTGTATTTGGGAGACGCCGGAACCAAGAACAATTTCAAATCCGCCAAAGGCCAGCACCGTCAGCCCGGCCAGTACACAGGCGGTAATCAGCAAACTGCGGGCCCATGCGTCTTTTGCGCGGGTGGGCTTTACTTCCGGCGCGGGCATTGGCGGAACGAGATACGCCTGTCCACGAATGCGCTGGATCTTTTCGCGCGCCTGCCGGAGAAGCTGGTGCAACTCGCCGCTGTCGCCCAATGCATAGCGTCCGCGATAACCCATCTGCAGAACCAGGCAATGCAGTTCGAGCGCGTCGGCCACTTCCGTCGAATCGGGCCTGATAAGCAGGTTGCGGAGGTTGACGAAGAACGTTTCACCGGCAAGATGCCCGCCAAAAAGCTCTTCCTGCAAGGGACGCCGCGCCCAGTCGGCAAATACGGGACTTTGCAAATTTAGAACGCTCTCATCGAGATACGCGACCGCCGCGAAGACGCCCATCTGCACGGTTTCGCTGGTGTAGCCGACGGATTTCGCTTCCTGCATGGCGGCCTGCAATGAGCGCCGCATCTGCGCGCGAAAGCTTTCCGAATCCTGCACCTGCTGGCGCTGGAAGCGCACGCGCAGAATCGCGGTAAGGACTTCTTGAAACGAAAACGCCAGGCTGTTGACGCGGGCAGTGCTCATCAGGACGCCTCCACAATCACGGTAAGGTCAAATTCCGGTTGCGCGATCTCGCCCGGAATGTACACGCCAACCTTGCGGGTCTGAAGAATATGCTCCCAGCAGGGTCCCGTAGTCTCAACTGCGAAATACTGCATGTCCGCCTCGGCGCGGATGGCTGTTGGCGGCACAGGCAGATGCGCCAGCGTCATCCCCGGCAGGGCGCGCTTCACGAGTTCCGGAACAAAGCGCGAAGAGCAAACTTTAACCAGACGCGGCGTCATGGTCAGCAGCGCAGACTCGCCCAGGCTGGAGCGGATGCCCAGAACCCAGCGGGCGCGGCGCAGGCAGCGCTCATCGATAACATCGGCTTCATACATGTATGGTTCTGTCGGTTTGAAGTTCAGCGCGACCGTGTTCGACGGCACAACGATTTCAAGGTGCTTTTTAATGTGCGCGTCGAGCGCGCGAAATGCCGGGCCGGGATCGCGATGGTTGTAGGAAGGCAGCGTGCGCGGATCAGAATCGACGGCAAACGTGCACAGCGCTCCGGCCAGCCGCGACAATTCGATGAACAGTTCCTCGGGATGCGCGTGCTTGGTGGCGCTCAAGTGCTGCAATGGCGGAATGGCATTGTGCAGCGCATGCAGAAACCAGTAGTTGGCGACATCTAACGCGGATGTCCCGGCCTCAAATCGCCCATGGCGGTGCGCGCTGCGGCCGATGGTGGCGCTTTTCTCTCCTATCGTATCGACCAGGCGTTTGAAGAGCAGCATCAACTGCTCGCTCGCGCTGGCCCGCAGGCAGGTGGGGATGAATTCCTCATCGTAGATCAGGTGTCCCCGTCCATCGCGCACCACCTGGGCAATCGGAATCGACTGCATCTCTGGAGTCAGCTCTGCTTCTGTAACTACTCGAATGTTTTTCTGCCCCAATTCGATCTCGCGCTCGTCAATGCCGTTGGTTTCATCGCGCAGAACGCGTTGCATGCGGGCGTAGCGCGTGCCATTGGCAGCGCCGCTTAAGTCGCAATCAAAACCGTTGTCTTTGCGTGCGGGAACAGCGAGATATAGCGGCAGAACCGCGTCCGTTGAAGGAAAAACCTCAGTCAGATTGCGCGCCGCTGGAGGCGGATCAGAATTGGGCAGCTCAAACGTCAGTCCATCAGGAAAAATGCCAGAGGCGTGCAACACAACAGCGCTGCCGTTGCGGATAGCCTTCTGGTCCAGTTCAAAGTGCAGAAATCCCCAGGGCTCGTGCCACAGGCTGGTGACAAGGAATGCAATCGAATCTTCAAAATACCGGCTCTGGGTTTGAAAATGGTGTGGCCCCAGATACATGCCTTCGGACCAGACCACACGCGACAGAAATTTCATAAATATTGAACCATCAGGCGAATCGGCGAAACGTTGTTAATGATTGGCGCACAACCTCTAAGGCTGTAATGAACGACGCTTTACAGCATAGTGCACACGTCGCGATTTTAGTTTCTGTTGCTTGAATTTTCTGTGGCCAATTCGTGTGTGCATCGTAGGGTGTCAGGGCTTTACTGTCAAGATTTTGCGATGTAAGCTGAGACACCAGAAACAAGACCACAACCCAATGCCTTGGTGCGCACAGCATGGACTCATCTAAACCACCATTCGACAGTCCCAATTTTTCCGGTTCCGGTGAGCCATCCGCGAACGAATCGACCAGCGCGACAGGCATGTTCGGAAAAATTGCGCCTCAACCCGCGCAGCCCGCGAGTGAAGATGACCTGCTTCAGTCTCTGCTGAAAGCTGGATCAACGCCGCAGGCTCCTGCCCCTGCTCCGCCTCCAGTAGCGGCCCCATCGACTGGGAGCCCGGGCAGTTTTACGCAGATGTTCCAGTCGCTCAAATCGGCTGAACCGCAAGCTGCACCACCAGAAAACATGGCCCCGACAGCGCCTTTGATTACGCCGGTAACACCAATGCCATCGCCGAGGCCCCCAGCTGATCTGACGAGCGTTTTCAGCCCGGTCTCCATCCCTAAGCCGGCTGCGCCTCAACCAGATCCAGCGCCAGTGGGGCAAAAGCCGGGTGAATTTACTCAGCTTTTGCGGACGTTGAACAACCCGATTCTTAAGCCTGAAAACGCTCCCACGCCAACAGCAGAACCAGCGCCGCCTCCAGCCGCGCCGGGGAGCTTTACGCAGATGTTTAAAACGGCCTCTGCACAGGCTGCATCACAGGAATCCGGATTTACCCCAGCACCTGCCCCAATAGTGGCGCCATCAACGCCTCCGCAGGTTCCACCTGTCAGCCAGCCTGCGTCCTCTCCGGGCTCGTTCACGCAGATGTTTCAATCGCTTTCTTCGGCGAAGCCTCCTGAAGCGTCTCCCGTACCCCAGCCTGTTCAGCCAGTGCCAGTCGCGCCTGCCGCTCCGCCTCAGCCGGTAGCTGGAGGTTTTACCCAGATGTTCCAGTCCATGGCGCAGCCAAAAGAGCCGACGCCAACGTCTGCGCCACCTCTACCAGCCACACCATTCGAACCGCCTGCAGCCGCGCAGCCGAAGTCTGGCCCCGGTTCATTCACGCAGATGTTCTCGCAAGTCAGCGGCCAGAACGCTCCTGCTGAAGACCCGCTTACTTCACTAAAGCAACAGCCGCCATCTGTGCCATCCAATTTTCAGTTTTCAGCGCCCGCGCCTGCGAACCCTAATCCGTTCGGAAGCGCTCTGAGTCCAGCTCCTGCTACGCCACCTGCGCAGGGCGGATTCACCCAGCTTTTTCAGGCCCTCGGAAAAGAAGAAGCACCCAAGATAAAAGAACCGCCACCGCTGATGCCTTCGCCTCTGCCGGCAGCGGCTCCCGGACCTCCGGCAGCCGGTGGCTTTACTCAGCTGTTGCGCACCCTGAACGCTGAACAGGCCCAACCACCGACGCAGTCAGCGCCTCCGCCGATGGCCGCTCCTGTCCCATCAACGCCTGCACCCATGCCATCGAGTGGTCCCGGCGAATTTACCAGAGTCATTTCGAGTTCGATGCTGCGCGAAGCGCAGCAGGGGCAGGGCGTGGCTCCCGGCACTCCGCCCGTCATGCCGCCGCCCGCACAGGCAGGAGGTGGCCAACCCGGCTTCCAGATGCCGAAGATTCCCGGCGTTACGCCGCCACCCATGCCTCAAATGCCCCAGATGCCGCAAATGCACGCCGGAGGAGCGGGCGGAGCAGCGCCGCAGATGCCGCACTTCCAGCCACCGGCATTCCAGTTTCCGCCGGTTGCTCCACCTGCGGCAGCGCCACCGCCTCCTGCGCCCAGTAAGCTGCAGCAATACCTGCCGCTGATCCTGATTGTGAATGTCTTTGTGTTGATCGTGGTGATCCTGATCGTGGTCTTCGCTTTAAGGCATCACTAGTCCGGATTGGCGAAAAGAATAATCAGCTCCATGTCCGGATTGGGAATCTCACCCGGCACATAGACGCCGAAATTGCGCGCCCGAAGTACTGCGTCCCATACCGGACCGGTGCGGTCCACGCTGAAATACTGATAGCGCAGCTTTACCGGAATTGCCCGCGGCGGCACTGGGACGTGCGTAAGCGCAAGCCCCGGCAGGGCCTGACGAATCAGTTGCTCGATGTGAGTGGCTGAGCACGTTTTTGCCAGGCTTGGTGTGCGCCGGATCAGTTCCGCTTCCGGCATGTCTGCGGAAATAGCCAGATAGAAGCGCGAATTCTCGAAGTATTGATCCTTGTCGATGGCTGTTGCGTAAATCGAATCGCGCAGCTGTTTCAGTGGCAGCGCCACGAAATTGCTCGGCACGACAGTATCGAGAAGCTCCGCAATAATTGCGTCGAGCGCGATGAAGCATTTCCCCTGGTCTTCGTGCTCGTACTGCGGCAGGTCGCGTGGTCCAATCTTCTGGGAGAAAGTCGTCAGCGCGCCGGCCAGCGACAGCATTTGCAAATACAACGATTCAGGATGGACATGGCTCGTTTCCAGTAGATGCCGGAAGCTCGGCAGGTGTGAGTTCATCGTATAAAGCAGCCAGAAGTTGGCCACGTCCGAGGCGCTGAAATCGGCCAGCGATTGATTGCGCTGCCTCCGCGATCCGGCGAGCTGGCTGCTGCGAGCCACCAGCACTTCAATCAGGCCGCGCAGAATCCCTGACAGCAATTCGCTGCCTTTCACATTCAGCATCGGCGGAACAAACTTCGGGTCCAGCTTGTATCCGCCCGCTTCCGTCCGCTCGATCCTCGCCAGCGGCAGCAGCACTGAGCCTTCGAGATTTTCCCCATCCGCAAGAATCTGCAGGTTCTTGCGCGCCAGCGACACCGGCTTCTCGATCCCCGAGCTGTTTTCATCGCGCAGCATTTGCAACTCTGCGTAGAAGCGCGTATTCATGCCTCCGCCGCGTTGCAACCCTACGTTAATCCCGCCGGGCCGCTCCTGCGGGACCGCGAGATAGAAAGAGCAGTTTTCCTGCCCTGGATGGAAGCACTCTTCAAGAGTCCGCGAGCGCGGAGCAGCGTCTGACGAGGGCAGATCCAGTAGAAGTCCGTCGGGAAGGACACCCGATGCTTCCGAGATGCTCAGTTGGCCTTCGCTCAGAGCGGTGCCGTCAATCTGCAGGGAGGTAAAACCCCAGTAACGAAACGAAAGCGCTTCTACAAGAAAGCGAAGGCTTTCCTCGAAAAAACGGTCCTGCGCCTGCAGGTGCTGGGGGGAAAGAAATACGCCTTTTGACCAGACAACGGGCTGCAACTGTCGCATATGTTTTAGGAATCCTGTTCGGGGTTTGAGTATACAGGGATGGTGAATCCCACAATACGAAACGCTTCAAATCCGGACAAATCCACATGAAACGGTTTGAACTTGACACCCACCATAGGGCAGTTAATAATTGGCCCGCTCTCGTTAGAGGCAAAATTTACGTTCCCCAAACGAAGGACATGGATAATAGCGAGGGGACGTAGTGGGCTTCTCCAGGATTAAACCTGCAGAACGAGTTTTGATTCGAATCAAGGGCGGGCGGTGCCTCCGCGCGTCTATCGAGGAATAGAGAAATGGCTAAGGAAAGTACGCAGCATAAATTGGACCGCGTCCGTTCGCCGCGCGTGCACATCACCTACGATGTTGAGATCGGCGATGCGATCGAACTGAAGGAGCTGCCCTTTGTCATGGGCGTGCTCGGAGACCTTACCGGCCAGCCCGAACAACCGCTTGCCGCCTTGAAAGACCGCAAATTCGTAGAAATCAATCCCGACAATTTTGACACTGTATTGAAGGGAATGCAGCCCCACCTGGCGTACTCTGTCGCCAACAAGCTGAGCGACGATCCCAACGCCGGGCAGATTGGCGTCAACCTGAAATTCGAGAGCCTTGACGATTTTTCGCCGGAGAACGTGGCGAAGCAGGTTGGGCCGCTGAAGGAGCTGCTCGATCTGCGCCAGCGCCTCTCTGATTTGCGCGGCAGCCTGCAGGGCAACGACAAGCTCGATGAGGCCTTGTTTGATGCTGTTTCGAATACGGAGAAGCGCGAGAAGCTTCGCGGCGAGCTGGGTACCACCGGGGGTGACAAATGAGTACAACCAATACCGCTGCTGCCGCCGCAGGGCAGGCAGTCGAACAGACTTCAGAGCAGTCGCTGCTTGACCAGATAGTCTCGCAGGGCCGGTTTACCCGCGACGCCGCAACGCTTGAGCGCGGTCGCGACATGGTCAAGGAGTTCGTCTCGCAGGTGCTCGAAGGGCATATGACCCTTAGCCGCGACGCCGAGGCCACCATACAAGCCCGCATCGCGCAGATCGACCACCTCGTCTCGCTCCAGTTGAACGAGGTGATGCACTATCCCGCCTTCCAGAAACTTGAAGGTACTTGGCGCGGACTGAAGTATCTGCTCGACCAGTCCGAAACCAGCGAAATGCTGAAGATCAAAGTGCTCAACGTCTCCAAGCGCGAGCTGCTCAAGGACCTGCAGCGCGCACCGGAATTCGACCAGAGCGCTCTCTTCAAGAAAGTCTACGAAGAGGAGTTCGGCGTCTTCGGTGGCGCTCCGTTTGCTTCAGTGATCGGCGATTATGAATTTGGCCGTGGTCCGGAAGACATGGAACTGCTGGAAAGAATCTCGCAGGTTGCTTCCGCCGCCCATGCGCCATTCCTCTCAGCTGCCAGCTCGGAACTGCTGAACTTGAGCAGCTATACCCAGTTGGGCGCACCTCGCGACATCGGGAAAATCTTCGATTCGACCGAGTATGCCAAGTGGAAGTCCTTCCGCCAGTCGGATGATTCCCGCTATGTGGCCCTGACGCTTCCTCATGTGCTCATGCGTCTGCCCTATGGCAAAGACACCAAGCAGATCGACGCCTTCGACTATGAGGAAGGCGTGGACGGCAGCGATCATTCAAAATACCTGTGGGGCAATGCGGCCTACGCGCTGGGCGCAAGACTCACCAACTCCTTCGCCAAACATGGCTGGTGCGCCGCCATCCGCGGCGTGGAAGGCGGCGGTCTGGTAGAAGGCATGCCGGCGCATACTTTCCGCACCGACGAAGGCGATGTCGCGCTGAAGTGCCCGACAGAAGTCGCTGTCACCGACCGCCGCGAGAAGGAATTGGCTGATCAGGGTCTGGTGCCACTGGTGCACTGCAAGGGAACTGACTATGCGGCCTTCTTCAGCGTACAGACGGCCAACAAACCGAAACTGTACGACAAGGACGCCGCCAATGCGAATGCGCGCCTGTCCGCGCAGTTGCCTTACATTCTCGCCATGTCTCGCTTTGCTCATTATCTGAAGGCGATGATGCGCGACAAGATCGGCAGCTTTATGAGCCGCCAGGACTGCGAGCGCTTCCTCAACCAGTGGATCATGAACTATGTCTGCTTGGATGACGACGCATCGCAGGCGGCAAAGGCGAAACTGCCTTTGCGCGAGGCCGCGATTCAGGTCTCCGAAGTTCCCGGCAAGCCGGGAGCGTATCGCGCTGTCGCGTTCCTGAAACCCCATTTCCAACTCGACGAGCTGTCTGTCTCGCTCCGTCTTGTGGCCGATCTGCCGGCATCGGCAAGGAAGTAATAACCCAGCCGGGACTATAGGATCCCCCTTGCCCTTGTGGCGGCGAAGTACAAATGAAAGGAGCCAGAAATGGCAGTAGATTATTTCCTCGACCTTGATGGGATTCCCGGTGAATCTCAGGATGAAAAATTCAAAAACAAGATTCAGCTTCTGAGCTGGAGCTGGGGAGCTTCCAACATCTCGTCGGTTGCCGGGACCGGTGGATCGGGCGCCGGTAAAGTTGATCTGTCGGACTTCAGCACGATGACGTTCTTCGACAAGTCAACGCCTAAGCTGTTCAAGTCTATCGTGAAGGGCACGCACATCACCAAGGGCACCCTGAGCGCGGTCAAGTCCGGCGCGGACGGCAAGCCCTATCTGAAGGTAAACTTCACGGAGATATTCATTACCGGTCTGCAGATGTCGGCTTCTTCTGAAGTTCCCAGTGTCAGCGTTTCCTTCACTTATAACGAAATCGGCCTTGACTACTACACGCAGGACGAGAAGGGCAATGTCGCCAGCGTCGGCGAAGTCAAGTACAGCACGAAACAGAACAAACAGTCGTAAGGCGGTTTGGATGGACGGGCTCTCTTATTACCGCGATGGCCAGCTTCAGCTGGCCATCACTGCGCTTGGCGACGAGTTGAAAAAACAGCCGCTCGACGTCAAGCGCCGTACATTTCTGTTTGAATTGCTGTGTTTTGCCGGTGAATACGACCGCGCCAGCAAGCAGCTCGACATTTTGTCGGATGCAAACAAGGAAGCAGCCGCCGGAGCTCTGCTTTATCGCGCCGCTCTTCACGCCGAAAAGACCCGGCAGGAGATGTTCACCAAAGATGAGCTGCCCCTTGGGACAACGCATCCGGCCCCGCCCGGATCATTGAACGGCGAGGAGTTTGCGACCCTTGAAGATGCTGATCCGCGTATCGGCGCGCATCTCGAAGCATTCATCGCCGGCAGCTATACCTGGATTCCGCTGGCCTATGTCGAATCTGTCGAGGTACAGGCGCCAAAGAAGTTGCGTGACCTGATGTGGGCGCCTGCAATTCTCCACACCACTGAAGATTTTCGCCTGCAGGACCTGGGCGAAATTTTGATTCCTGTGCTTGCGCCGCTTTCCTGGAAGCATCCTGACGATGCTGTCAGGCTGGGCCGCGCAACGGCATGGGAAGACAACGAGAAATATGGGGCCGTTCCCTACGGCCAGAAAATGCTGATGCGAGGGGAAGAGGAAGTGCCGTTCCTTGAGCTGCGCAATCTGACCTTCCATCACGCTGTCAAAGCTCAGGAGACGGCTGAAAGTGCCACTTCGTGATGACCTGCTGAATCCGATTCCGGGTGACAATCCTTCCGGGGCCAACCTCCGCTACGAAAAGATCTACGACCAGATCAAAGAAGCGCGGATCGAAGATGACGAGAGCCTTCCCAGTGGGGCGTGGGAACGCCAGGTAAAAAAGGCCGACTTCAACCTCGTCATTAAGCTGGCCGGTGAAGCTCTGGCCACGAAAAGCAAAGACCTTCAACTGGCGGCGTGGCTTACCGAGGCCCATGTCAAGAAGGAAGGTCTGTCTCTTGTCGAACCTTGCTTCAAGCTCCTGCAAGATTTGCAGGAACAATTCTGGGACACGATCTATCCCGTCATCGAAGACGGAGACGTCGGAATGCGCGCTACGCCGGTCGAATGGGCTGCCAACCGCGTTGCCGACCTCGTACGTCAGGCCCCTATCACTAAAAAGGGGCTGAATTTCTTCCAGTACAAGGAATCGCGCACCGTCGGCTATGAGATTGATGTCGAGGCCAGCGACAGCAAGCGCGAAGCACGTCGGCAGGCCATCGAAGATGGCAAGACCACTGGCGAGGATTTCGATGCGGACTTCGCGGCAACGTCGAAGGCGTTTTACGTCGGTCTTCATGACTCTCTGCAATCCACTTTGACAACGCTTGAGACGCTGCAGGAGTTCTCTGAGCAGAAATACGGCAGCGAGGGACCAGCCTTCAGCAAGCTGCGCACTTCGATTCAGGAAGTCGATCAGGTCGTTAACAGCCTGCTCACTGAGAAGAGAAAGCTGGAACCTGATCCAGTAGACGAAGGAGCGGTCGCAGGAGCGGATGGCGAAGCGGGGACAGAAGAAGGCGGCAACGCGCTGGCTGTCTTGCAGGCGGGAAAAGGGAAGGCCCTTTCCGCATTTGCCATGAGAAATGCCGGATTTGTTTCCGCCAAGCCAACGGATTGGAGCGATGCCGTCAGCCGCATCCGTGAATGTGCGCAGTTCATTCAGGAAGAGCGTCCTTCCAGCCCGGCAACTTTTTTGCTGCAGGCTGTTGTCCAACTGGGCGAAATGGGCGAACAGGACGACCTTGCCCGCGAAATGATTCGCCAGGGACAACTGCCGCAGGCCATCCAACTGCTTTTGCGTGATGCTGCGCGGCAACCCAATGGACGCGCGCGTTTCCAGAGCAGGCTGCACATCGCCCAGCTTTGTGTTGATTCCGGCGAGAAAAGAGTTGCGATTCGCGTGTTGGACGAGCTGGTCAAGGAGATTGACGAGCGCAAGCTGGAAGAATGGGAGGCGGGTGAACTGATAGCGCAACCCCTGGCGCTGCTGCTCAAATGCCTTGAGTCCGATGATGACGGTAGAAGGGAAGAGCTGTTCTCACGTCTTTGCCGTATCGACCCCATAGCGGCGCTGAATGTTTCACACTAATTTGATCGGAGTTCGCCGGCTTGGCACGTTCAGCTACAGAAACGCTGGTCACGCAATCGGTCCTTGACCGCCTGATGGCGGTTGAGGACTGGCCGGCCACGCGCGCCCAGTCTCTTCGCTATTTTAAAGAAGCCCTGAAGCGCGATCTCGAATGGCTACTCAATACCCGCCAGCCTCCTATACCTGAGTTGGCCGGCTACGAGTTGGCAAAAGCCTCCACCATCAACTATGGCCTTCCCGATATTTCCGCGATGGGGTTGAACTCAGCATCAGACAACCGCCGCCTGCGCCTCTCCGTCGAGGCATGCCTGCGAAATTACGAGCCGCGCCTGACCGACGTGCGCGTCACCCTCGAAAAAGGCGATGTTGCGGACCGGCGTCTCCGTTTCCACATTGAAGGCAGCATGAAGCTGGACCCGGCCCCCGAAGAAATCTCCTTCGATACAGTGCTCGAGCTCACCAGCGGTGAGTACAAGGTGAAATAAGGCGATGCGCGAAGAACTGCTTGAATACTATGAGCGCGAGCTTGCTTACGTCCGGCAGCTCGGGGCGCAGTTCGCGCAAAAATACCCGCGCGTCGCCAGCCGCCTTCTGCTTGAACCCGACCGTTGCGACGACCCGCACGTCGAGCGCCTGATCGAGGCCTTCGCCTTTATGGCGGCGCGTGTCCATCTGCGCATCGATGACGACTTTCCGGAAATCACCTCGGCCCTGCTCGGCATCGTTTCGCCGCACTACCTGCGGCCCATTCCGTCGATGTCAATTGTCGAATGCCAACTCGACCCGGAGCAGGGAAAGCAGACAACCGGCCTCAAGGTTCCCGCCGGAACGCAGCTTGCCACCAAGCGTACCTTCGATGGGCTGCCGTGCCGCTTCCGCACCTCATATCCGGTGCATCTGTGGCCATTTACTGTCGGCGAATGCGAGTGGCGTCATCCTGAGCGCCTCGCCCAGCCCATTCGCGTGCATGGAGCGGCGGGCGTCATCCGCATGCGCCTCGACTGCGCTCGCGATGTCTTCTTTGACAAGCTCCAGGTCGAGAACCTGATGTTTCACCTTACCGGTGAAACCAACGTCGTCCACACGCTCTACGAGTTGCTGTGCAGGAACTGCATGGCCATCTTCGTGCGCGACCCGCTGCAGCGCGGCGGAAAAGTTGTCCCCATCGCAACTACGCAGCTAAATCCAATGGGATTTGAAGAAGACGAAGCGCTCCTGCCATATCCCAGGCGCTCCTTTGAAGGCTATCGTCTGCTGCAGGAGTACTTCACCTTTTCGGAAAAATTTCTCTTCTTTGAGTTGGACGGCCTGGAGGCCATCCATGAAGCAGGTTGCAAAGAACAGGCTGAAATCCTCTTCTACTTCTCGCGCTTTGACCGCCCTGAGCGGCAGCAGGACCTTGAGATGGGTGTTACCTCGCGGACGCTGCGCCTGGGCTGCACGCCAATTATCAACCTCTATCCTCAAACTGCCGAGCCGATCCTGATTACGCACACCAAGCACGAATATCCCATCATTCCCGACGTGCGCCATCAGGAGACCACCGAGATTTTCGCCATTGAAGACGTGATGGCCTCGAACACCAGCCGCCGCGAGAGCATTGAGCTTGATCCGCTGTATGCCTATCGTTTCGAGGGTCGCAGGGCTACCGGACGCACGTATTGGCATTCCATGCGCCGCCAGAATGTTCTAGGCGAGCGCGAGCCTTCCACGATGCACATCTCGCTCGTCGACGTAGATGGACAAGTTACGCATCCCGACGCCGAAGTGCTCACCGTTCGCACTACCTGCTCGAATTTCGATCTGCCGTCGCGTCTGCCCTTCGGACTTGAAGAAGGCGATTTCTCGGCAGAGGATTTCCCGGCAATACAGAGGATCATCGCGCTGCGCCGCCCGACACCCAGCTACGACCCGCCGGATGCGAAAGGCCAGCTCTGGCGGCTGGTCTCGCAGCTTTCGCTCAACTATCTGTCGCTGGCGGAAGAAGGCGTAACGTCGTTTCAGGAAATCCTGCGGCTGCACAACTTCACTGACTCGTCGTATCTGGAAAACCAGATTGGCGGTATTACCGCCTTGTCTTCGCGCCCGCACTTCGCCATCATGCAGTCCGGCTTCGGAAATATTCCCGCGCGCGGCATGAGGCTCGAAGTAGACTTCGACGAGCGTCAGTTTGTCGGCGGCGGCGTATATCTTTTTGCTAATGTCCTCGACCGCTTCCTTGGGAACTACACCTCCATCAACAGCTTCTGCCAGTTGGCGGCGCGCACCAATCAGAGAAAGGAGATGCTTGGCGAATGGCCACCCAGAGCAGGGAACAAACCGCTACTCTGAACATCGAGCTGAAGACTGCGCCTGAGTTTCAGCGTCTCGCTGATCTGCTGGAACGCGACCCCTACAGTGTCCAGTTCTTCCAGGCCGTGCGCCTGCTTGAGCGTCTCTATCCGGAGCGCCGTCCCGTCGGCCTGTTCGTTGCTCCCGGCTCGGAAGTCGTGCGCTTCTCATCGGTGCCAACATTTGCCTTCCCGGCGAGTGAACTCCAGGGACTAGAAAAAGGCAAAGACAGCCAGATGAAGATGTCCGTCAACTTTATGGGACTTTGCGCCGCAATCGGCGCATTGCCGCATGTCTACACAGACTTCCTGCAGGAGCGTGCAAAGGCCAAAGACCGTGGCCCCGGAGACTTCTTCGATCTCTTCAACCATCGCATCATCTCGCTTTTCTATCGCGCATGGCAGAAGTACCGTTTCTATGTCGCATACGAGCGCACCGGCGCGGGCGACGACGTCATCAGCACGCGGCTTCTCGATCTCATCGGACTGGGCACCAAGGGTCTCCAGCGGCGGATGGACATCTCCGACGCCGCCTGCCTCTACTACACTGGCCTGCTCGCGCACCGCCGTCCCACTGCCCAGGGCCTCAAGCAACTGCTCGAAGATTACTTCGCTGTCCCGGTCGAGATTCATCAGTTCACCGGGACATGGAACCGCCTTCCTCCCGAAAACCAGTCTTTCCTGCGCGACGCTGGACTCTTCTGCGAGCGCCTTGGCATGGGCACCATTGTTGGCGACGAGGTATGGGACCAACACGGCACGGTCACCATCCGTCTCGGCCCCATGAGGTTCGAGCGCTATCAGCAGTTCCTGCCCGGCGGCGACGCGCACCGCGACCTGCGCTCCTGGCTGCGTTTTTATGCCAGCCGCGAATTCGATTTCATCGTCCAGCTTGTTCTCAAGCGCGAGGAAGCACCCGGTATGGAGCTTGGCATTGCCGGTCCCGGCTCATCGCGCCTGGGGCTGGTGAGCTGGATCAAAAACCGTCCGCTCAACCGCGATCCGGACGAGGCCACATACAAGTTGTCTTAACCGCTTTTCATTTCATCGGGGGAGTAAGAAAGATGAGCCTGAACCTGAAATCACTGATCAACAAACTGGATGACGCGACTCGCAGCGCCTTTGAAGCTGCCGCCGGTCTCTGCGTCTCGCGCACGCACTACGACATTGAAGTGGAACACTACCTGATGAAGGTCATCGACAGCTCCGACAACGACGTCGCCTTCATCCTCAAGCAATACGGCGTCGATAAATCGCGTCTCACGCGCGAACTCGAGCGCAGCCTCGACCGCCTGAAGACCGGCAATGCTCGCAGCCCAGCCTTCAGCCCGCAGTTGGTCAAGATGCTGACCGAAGCTTGGACCATCGCCACCATCGAATACGACGCCAACCAGATTCGCACCGGCTTCACGCTCATGGCGCTTCTGCAGAATGACGAGCTTGGCCGTCTTGTCCGCGATGTCAGCAAGGAACTGCAACTGATTCCCGCTGAAGCGCTGCGCAACGACTTCTTCACCGTCACCGCCAAGTCGCGCGAAGAGCACTCCGCAGCCAGCGCCGCCGCTCCCGCAGGAGCAACCGCGGGCGATGGCGCGCCGCGTCCGGCCGGTTCCGGCAAAACGCAGCATCTCGACCAATACACCGAAAACCTTACCGCCAAAGCCAAAGCTGGCAAGATTGATCCCGTACTCGGGCGCGATGCCGAGATTCGCCAGGTTGTCGATATCCTCATGCGCCGCCGTCAGAACAACCCCATCCTCACCGGCGAAGCAGGAGTAGGTAAAACCGCCGTCGTTGAAGGTTTCGCCTTGCGCGTAAGCCAGGGCGATGTGCCGCCGGCGCTGCGCAATATCCAGTTGCACAGCCTTGACCTTGCTCTGCTGCAAGCCGGAGCAGGCGTCAAAGGGGAATTTGAGAACCGTCTCAAAGGACTCATCAACGAAGTCAAGTCATCGCCGCATCCCATCATCCTGTTCATCGATGAAGCCCACACCATGATTGGCGCGGGCGGTCAGGCTGGACAGAACGACGCCGCCAACCTGCTCAAGCCTGCACTCGCGCGCGGCGAGTTGCGCACCATCGCGGCCACCACATGGTCGGAGTACAAGAAGTTCTTCGAGAAGGACGCGGCCCTCGCCCGCCGCTTCCAGGTCGTCAAAGTCGAAGAACCGGACGAAGACCAGTGCGCCACCATGCTGCGCGGCATCATTGCGGCCATGGAAAAGCACCACAACCTCCGCATCCTCGACCAGGCCGTCACCTCAACCGTGAAGCTTTCGCACCGCTATCTCGCCGGACGCCAGCTGCCAGACAAGGCAGTCAGCGTACTTGATACAGCCTGCGCGCGCCTCGCTCTGGGACAGACCACCATCCCGCCTGCCGTCGAAGACGCAACCCGCAGTATCGACGATCTCAAAGTGCAGAAGCAGATTCTCGAGCGCGAAACCACCGTTGGCGAAGATCATGCCGAGCGCCTGCAGTTGATCGAAGACAAACTCAAAACCACTGAAGCCTCTCTGGCTAAGCTGACCGAACAGTGGCAGAAGGAAGTTGATCTCGTCAGCCGCATTCGCGCCATGCGTGAAGCTCTCGAATCCGGTGCGGAAACTGTGAAAGCAGAAGGCGACGGCAAGCCTGAAGTAAAGCCGACTCTCGAAGCTCTGCAAGCCCTCGAAGCTGAGCTCGAAAAAGTGCAGGGTGAAAACCCGCTTATGCACGTCTGCGTTGACGAACAGATCGTCGGCGAGGTCATTTCCGCCTGGACCGGCATTCCCATCGGCAAGATGGTCAAGGATGAAATCACCTCCGTCCTCGAGCTCGACCAGCAACTCAAGAAGCGCGTCATCGGCCAGGACCATGGCCTTGCCGCCATCGCCCAGCGCATCATCACCTCCCGCGCCAATCTTGACGATCCCGGCAAGCCGGTCGGCGTCTTCATGCTCGTCGGACCCAGCGGCGTCGGCAAGACGGAAACCGCTCTGGCCCTCTCCGACCTGCTTTACGGAGGTGAGCGCAACCTCATCACCATCAATATGTCGGAGTTCCAGGAAGCGCATACTGTCTCGTCTCTAAAAGGCTCGCCTCCGGGATACGTTGGCTACGGCGAAGGTGGAGTTTTGACGGAAGCTGTCCGTCGCCGCCCGTATGCGGTCGTCCTGCTCGACGAAGTAGAAAAGGCCCATCCTGACGTGCTTGAGCTTTTCTACCAGGTCTTCGACAAGGGCAATATGGAAGACGGCGAAGGCCGCTCCATCAACTTCAAGAACACCGTCATTATCCTCACCAGCAACGCCGCCACAGACACGCTGGCCAAGCTCACTGCTGACAAGGAAACGATGCCTGATCACGAAGGCCTGCTCGCCGCCATCAAGCCCGAGCTGAACAAAATCTTCAAGCCCGCGTTCCTTGGACGCATGATGGTTATCCCCTATTTCCCGGTGCGCGATGAAGCGCTGAAGCAGATCATCCGGCTCAAACTCGGCAAGATCCAGCGCCGCTTGCAGGAGACGCACAAGATCGCGCTCGTCTACGACGACACGGTGCTCGAAGAAGTGGCCAAGCGTTGCACGGAAGTCGAAAGCGGCGCGCGCAACGTCGACAACATCCTCACCAACACCATGCTGCCGGAGATTTCCCGCGAAGTCCTGGCGCGCATGGCGGAAGAAACGCTGACGGAAAGAGTGACTGTCGGCGTATCTCCCGAAGGGCGCTTTACATATGAGTGGTAAAGCATGTTCAAGCGGTTTTTCGGTAGAAGAACCGGGCTTTAGCCTGGTGAAAACTTGCGAAAATCCATGGCTTTAGCCCCGGTTTCGCCGGACCGATACCGATGTGAATAGCTCTGGGCCTCGAGCGGCCGTGAAACGTTTGCGGCCGCTCGTCAACCAAATGAAAGTAGTGGCGAACGCGTATGGCATCAATACAAGCAGACCGGATTCTTAACTTCACGAGCACGCTAGGGTCGGACGTGCTTCTACCGGAGTTTCTCGCCGGAGTCGAAGGCATTTCCGAGCTCTTCTACTACCAGGTCGAACTGGTTGCGGACGTAAACACATCCATCGACCCGAAGAGCATTATCGGCACAAAAGTCACGGTTGGTATTCTCGCCGACGATAGCGGGACTGAGCGCTACATCAACGGCATCGTCGCCAGCTTTGAATTCTGCGGTGGCGATGACGAGTACAACAACTACCGCGCGTATATCGTCCCCAATATCTGGCTGCTCACGCTCAATCTCAACACTCGCGTCTTCCAGAACAAGACCGTCACCGATGTTATCCAGTCCGTCCTCTCGCCATACAACATCAGCCCATCCATTCAGACCTCTGGTACGTACACTCCTATGGAGTACTGCACACAGTACCGCGAAACTGACTTCGCCTTCATCTCACGCCTGATGGAGCAGCACGGCATCTTCTATTACTTTCAACATGCCAAGGATGACCACACTTTTACCCTGCAGGATACTTCCACCAAGCTCAGCGCCTGCCCCATCCAGAATTCCTTTATGTACTCGCCCGAAGGCGACAAGAGCGCGGGATTCTACGACTTTGTAATCAGCACCCTGCGCTCCCGCACCGGCATGGTTACAGGAAAATACACCGCATGGGACTACAGCTTTATCCGCTATAAAACCCTTCCCGATCCGCTGGCCAGTACGCAGACCGCCGGCCCGCTGGGAGCAAACAGCAATGAGCAATATGATTACGCCGATAGCGCCGGGTCTTATCTCAAGGGAGCTGGATCGGACTCGACCATCGCCGACCTCTCCAATTTCTTCCAGACCATGCGCCGCGACGCTGGCGACGCCGAGTGCGTCGTGATCGAAGGCATATCCAATGCTATTGCCATGCAGACCGGCTTCAATTTCACGTTGACTGAATATCCGCAGTCGGCCGTCAATACAAAATATCTACTCACCCGGATCGAGCACAGCGTGCGCCAGTCGCCGCCTTATCGCGCGCGTGGCACGACAAACACGCCGCCTTACAGCAACTCATTTACGGCGATTCCATTCGCCACGCTTTACCGTCCGCCAAGAAGAACGCACAAGCCTGTCGTCAATGGCATGCAGACCGGCCAGGTTGTCGTGCCCTCCGGTGAAGATTCGCACATGGACAAATACGGTCGCGTCAACGTGCAGTTCTTCTGGGACCGTCTACGCAAGGCCAACACGCCTGACAATACCTGGCTGCGTGTTGCGCAATCATGGGCAGGCAAGGGCTGGGGCACATACTACTGGCCGCGCGTCGATGACGAAGTCCTCATCGACTTCATCGAGGGCGACCCCGACCAGCCTATCGTCGTCGGCTCCGTCTACAACGGTGTCAACATGCCGAAGTACGATCCGGCTGGCCAGTACACGCTCTCCGGCATTCTGACGCGCAGTTCTAAAGGTGGGGGCGCGGCCAACGCCAACGAACTCCGCTTTGAAGATCTCGACGGTAAAGAACAGGTCTTCATGAACGCCGAGCGCGACTACGACCTGCACGTCGAGCACGATCATCACACGCTCATTGGCAATGAGCAGCATGAAAAGATCACTTCCAATCACTTCATGGAAACCGATGGCGATTCCCACTCGCTGGTGAAAGGGAAGCGCAACGAAGAAATCGACGGTGACCTTAGCCAGACTCTCAAGGGCAACCACACGATCAAGTTAAGCTCCAACCATGGCGAAGATATCGGCTCAAACTCCGCCATCAAGATTGGCGCCAATTCCGACACAAGTGTCGGAGCCAACCTGACGGAAAAAGTTGGCGCGAATTATTCTCTCGATGTCGGCGTTAACGAGAACCACAAAATCGGCATGATGTACAACATCGATTCCGGCATGATGATCAACATCAAAGCCGGAATGTCGATCGTCATCGACGCCCCGATGGGCGTGAGCCTCACCTGCGGCGGCAACTTCGTCAACCTCACTCCTGCCGGCGTCATGATTCAGGGCATCCTCGTCAACATCAACAGCGGCGGTGCGGCCATGTCGGCGCAGTCCGCCAGCACGCAGTCTCCGCAATCTCCTACTTCACCCACCGCTCCAACGGCTCCAACCTTTCCCGGTGACGCTCCGCCATCGCAGGCGGCAACCGCCGCAGCCGGTTCTTCCACCACTACTCCTAAGGCCACCACTGGTAGCGCCAGCAGTAGCCCCGCTTCCTCTACCCCACCGGCTGCTCCACCAGCCGCAGCTGCCGCGGCAGCTGCATCCTACGCCGCGCAACAGGCGACACAGCAGGCAGCACAAGCAGCCCAGTCTGCCGCAAACGATGCGCAACAGTTCGCGCAGGCAGCCCAAACCGCAGCGAATCAGGCGCAGCAGCAGGCACAACAAGCCGTCAATCAGGTGACGCAGGAAGCGCGGGCGGCATACGGGCAGGCTAATCAAGCCGTGCAGGCTGCCCAGCAACAGGTGAGTCAGGCGGCTGCACAGGGACAAGCCGCCGCGCAGCAAGCTCTGAACCAGGCGCAGGCGGCTGCACAGCAAACTGCGCAGCAGGCCGCCGCCGCCGTCCAACAGGCCCAACAGCAAGCACAACAAGTGGAACAACAGGCACAGGCCGCTGCCCAACAAGCCCAGCAGCAAGCGCAACAAGCTGAACAACAGGCACAGCAGGCTGCCCAGGCCGCCGAAAAACAGGCACAGGCCGCTGCGCAGCAAGCGCAACAACAGGCAAGTCAGGCCGTGCAGCAAGGACAGCAGGCAGCCCAACAGGCCCAGCAACAAGCACAACAAGCTGCCCAGCAGGCGCAGGCGGCGGCAAAGCAAGCGCAAGCCGCTGCGCAGCAGGCACAACAACAGGCACAGCAGGCTGCCTCGCAAGTCCAGGGAGCAGCAAGTCAGGCCACGCAACAAGCACAACAGGCGGCAAACCAGGCCCAGCAATCTGCCCAGCAGGCCATCGGCCAGGCGATGAAAGGATTTTAGTCAGCCATGGGAATGCCTGCTGCAACCATCACTAGCATGACCGCGCACGGCGGCAACGTCGTCATGGGATTTCCCACGGTCATGATCAACTTCATGCCGGCCTCGCGCATCGGCGACATGCACGTATGTCCCATGGTCACCGGAATCGTCCCGCACGTTGGTGGACCGTTCATCCTCGGCGCGATGACCGTCCTCACGGGATTCATGCCCCAGTCCCGCGTCACCGACCAGCTCGTCTGCGTCGGTCCGCCCGATGTTTGTGTCATGGGTGCGATGACTGTTCTCGTCGGCATGTCTGCCTCTGGAGGAGGAGGTGGCGGCGGCGGCGGGGCAGGAGGAGGAGGAGCCGCAGGGGCTTCGGGCGGCATCGCGGCGATGGGAGCATCGGTTCCTACGCAGAGTCCGGCTGCTGCGGCAGCATCAACACAGGCCACCATGCAATCAGACGGAACCGTTGCTACGCAAACCACAGCTCCCTTGAGCAGTCTTCCGCCTATTCAGCTGCAGTCTCCGGGCTTTCCTGATCTGCCGCCCGAAGTGACCTCTACGTTTCAGAGCGTCGCCCCGGTCACGCTGCCGCAGGGAACGCAACTCTTTGCCGCAGCCAGTTCCGCCGCGGACAGCGCTCCCAGCTTCTGGTCTGCCGTTCCGCCCGAAATCACCAATGACGCGAACGATCTGGTCAAAGTCCTGACCGTTACTGCTCCCGATGGAATGAAGGCATGGGCGGGCCAGGCGGCAACCGCTGTAACGCAGACAGTTTCACAAGCGCAACAGGCAGCGCAGCAGGTCGCAAAAGAAGCGCAACAGAATCTGCAGCAATTGCAACAACAGACCCAGCAACAAATGCAGGCGGCCCAGCAAGCCGTCCAGCAGGCACAACAGCAAGTTCAGCAGGCCGCCACCCAGGGAAAAGCCGCTGCACAGCAGGCCGTCCAACAGGCGCAGCAGCAAGTCCAGCAGGTGCAACAAAAGGGTGCGGCTGCCCTCCAACAGGCGCAGAACCAGTTCAATCAGGCGCAGCAACAGGCAAAGCAGGCATTGCAACAGGCCCAGCAGCAGGCGCAACAGGGAATAAATCAGGCGAAGCAGGCTGCCAGTCAGGCGCAACAAACCGCGCAGCAGGGAATGAATCAAGCCCAACAGCAAGCCGCGCAGGTGTACACGTCAGCCGGCGCCGCAGCCAATCAGGCGATGCAGACATTCGCTGCGCCCAAAAAGAGTTAGGCCCTAAAGCATGGTAACCGTCACACAGACCATCCCTCAGCCGGTCGCGGAGCGTTATCTCAACGCGCTGAAGGGACTCATTTCGACGGTGCGCTCGGCCCTTGGCGCCGCAGGCAATGCGCCACAGTCTTCGGGATGGAAAAAAGACATGCTGCCGCTTCTCGAAAACCGTCTTACAGCCGCGCAGATTGCAATGGCACACCATGCTATCGGCGATCAGGAGCCGCTCGTGGATCTCGCGCTCAAATCGCGCTATCTGGCGCGCGAAACAGATGGTTATTCTCTGGGTTTTGCAGGTGAAGAGTTGGCGACGCAATACGAAGACAGGCGTCGCCTTGTGGTCTTTGCGGCTTGGCAGGTCTGCGAATCCGCCGGTGTTGTTTGAGTTCGCACGAAAGGGTGCCCCATCCTATCTCCTCCGTATTTCGTGGAGATAGGGTGGGTAAAGAGGTGAACAGGGTCCCCAGGTCTTAAAAAGACCTGGATTTGCAGCATTCAAAGAGATTCACAAAACTCGTTGATTTGAAACAAAATGTCGTCCTATCCGCAACAAACCGCCAGCCAGTCCAACGCAGCCCGTATCGGGCGCTGGATCATTCCCGCCATCCCCTTTGGCTGGACGTGGATTCCTGACTTCGGCATCCAGAAGATGGGCGAAGGTACTGTTCCAAGCAATGTATATCTAAAAGAAGATGAGATGCTTGGAGGCGATAAGCTCATCCTCTACATTCAGGCCCAAATCACGCTAATGAAGCGCACCTTCCTCGACCCGACCATTGCCGGACCCGCTCCATTACAGTTTGAAGGCGCCGATGAAAGCGGCCTGTTGATGCTTAAACACCAGCCCATGAACAACATAAGCGTTATCCAGGTCCAGCACTATATGCGTTCAGGCAAATGGATCGGCATCGCCACGCTAACCACAACCGAGACTGAACTACTTAAAGTACGTCCCGACTTCGAGCAATTCATGAAACTTCTCCGTATCCAGCCAATTGCATAATCCCAGTGAAATATCATCCTGAAGCTGAACGCAGTGAAGCGGAAGGACCTGCTTTTTCACCTTTCGTGCCGTAAGCGAAGGGTGGGAGACCACAAATGTCAATGTAATGCACCCAGATCTGCGAAAGCTTGCTTTCAGCAGAAAACCTGCTCGTAATCCTCCGCATCAAGTTAGTAAAACGTTTTCACGCCCGGCTTAGGCCCTGCGGACACGAGAAGCGAATCATGTCAAAACTATTCAGTCATTTATTTAATCGTGGGGACGCCTTGGCTCTGCTCCGTTTCATCTCCTACAAAGTGAGTATTTATGCCGGGCGTGGTCAGACCTTCTAAAGTCCTGATAGTGGATGATGAACAGCAAATCTCAGATTCTCTGGGCCAGATATTTTCGTCTCGCGGTTATGAGGTATGGGTGACGTATTCGGCAGAACAAGCCATCGATGTGATTGCCCAATGGCAGCCTGATCTGGCAATTTTAGATGTCATGCTACCCCAGATGAATGGCATAGATCTGGCCATCGTCATGAAATCAAATTATCCGTCTTGCCAGTTCCTTCTCTTTTCCGGTCATCCCGGCACCGCTCAGGTTGCGGAAGAGGCCGCGAAAAAAGGCCATGTTTTCGACATTTTGACGAAACCGGTGCCCCCGGCCCTTCTGCTCGAAGCCGCGGCAAACATGCTCTCCATCAGTCCAGCACTCACGGAGAATATGAAGGAACTGGAAATCCCTCAGGCAGTTACGAGTTACACCGATGTGATAGGGGACGCCAGCATTGGAAGTGAAAGTTCTGCTATGCCCCAGCAGGCAGTGAATATATGCCTGCAACTGGCGGAACTGAGGCTCTCGCTCTGTTTTACTTTCTGCGCGGTTGCAGAAACTGAGCTCCGTAACGGTCAGCGGGTCAGGGCGGAAAATCTCGTCCAGAAATTGCGGCAAACGGCCCAATCAGTCCGGCTCCAGGTCGATGAGCACAATCTTCTGACAGAGGATCTAAGAGCGAACGTGGACGCAAAACTGGCGCAACTCGACCAGAAAGTCCTGGATATTGAGAGACGTCTGGCTAACTAGAGAGTCTCAGTACGCGATCCGGTATAGCGGCGCACAATGGGAATACTGGCCGTGTTCTTGATCGTAACCCGGCGATAGAAGCACATGCCCATCCAGATGCCGAACAGGAAAGCTACAAACAGCAACGAAAGTACAACGATCATAAAAACCAGCTCCTCGAAGGAAAATCGAAGGGCGAAGCGGGGTTAGCCGAAGGTCCTACGCCAGCCAGGCAGCCGGCGCTTTCCGCAACGCACGTAATCTTGTGCATTTCGGAAGGGCAGCGTTTCACAGAAACAACAAGTTTTAGGGATAGAAAAACCCGCCGCTTTCGGCGGGTTTTGCATTTGGGCTGGACGCCCCAGGTCCTCTACGAGATCTGGGGCATCCACGCTAGTTACTGTAAAGCAGCACGCCCTCCGTCTTGAGGTCGCCTTCCTTGCCAACCGGCCGATAGAACAGTTGGTTGTTTTCAAGATAGACCTCCAGGAACGCAGGCCTGTCAAGAATGTGTCCGGCAATCAGCGCTTCCGACAGCGGATCTTCCACGTAGCGCTGCAATGCGCGGCGCAGCGGACGCGCCCCATAGGTGCGGTCCACCAGCGTCTTTTCGAGGATCCATTTCTTGGCCTCCTCGATGACAGAGATGGTGATCGCCTTCTGCGCCAGGTTCACGTTGAGCTGCTGCACAAGCAGTTCAAGGATCTGGATCAAATCGGCGTCGGACAAGGCCTGGAAGATGATGATCTCGTCGAGACGGTTGAGGAATTCCGGATTGAACGTCCGTTTTACCTCGTTCTTTACCAGTTCTTCGACCTTCTCGGCCACCAGGTCTTCGCGCTCGCTTTGGAACCCAAGCCCCTGCTTCTTCTGCAGGTGCCGGGCGCCGATGTTCGAAGTCATGATGATGATCGTGTTCTTGAAGTCGACCGTGTTGCCCAGGCCGTCCGTCAACTGACCGTCCTCGAACACTTGCAACAGGATGTTGAAGACATCTGGATGCGCCTTCTCGATCTCGTCAAGCAGCACAACCGAGTATGGCGAGCGCTTCACGCGCTCCGTAAGCTGTCCGCCCTCCTCATAGCCTACATATCCCGGAGGCGAGCCAATCAGTTTGGAAACAGAGTGCTTCTCCATGAACTCCGACATGTCGAAGCGAATCAGGGCCTTTTCCGAGCCGAAGAGGAACTGCGCCAGCGTGCGCGCCATCTCCGTCTTGCCAACACCCGTCGGCCCGAGGAAGAGGAACGATCCAATAGGACGATGCGGAGATTTGAGTCCAGCGCGCGAACGTCGAATCGCGCGGGCAAGAGCCGAGATGGCCTTGTCCTGCGAAATGACGCGCTTGTGCAGCTCTTCTTCCACACGCAGCAGCTTCTGCGTCTCTTCTTCCTTGATCGAGGTAATCGGAACGCCGGTCCAGCGGCTGACTACGTCTTCGATGTCTTCGCGCGAGACGATGCCTGCGGCCGAGTCATCCAGATGATACTTGTCGCGCAGGCCGCGCAGGTTCTCGCGTTCCTTGCGCTCTTCATCCGAATAGAACCGGGCCTTCTCGAATTCGTGATTCGCAATGGCCGAGTCCATCCTGTGCACGATGAACTTGATCCGCTTGTGGACCTCGGTGATTTCTTCGGGCAGGGAAGTCTGGCGCAGCTTCACCCTCGCGCCCGCCTCGTCGATCAGGTCAATCGCCTTATCGGGCAGGAAGCGGTCGGGAATGTACCGGTTCGAGTGCGACACGGCGAACTGGATCGATTCATCGGTATAGCTGACCGCATGAAATTTCTCATAGCGGTCCTTGATGCCCATGATGATCTTGATTGCATCCTCTTCGTTGGGCGGCGGGACTTTCACCGCCTGAAAGCGCCGTTCCAGCGACCGGTCTTTCTCGATGGACTTGCGATATTCACCCGGAGTCGTCGCGCCAATGCACTGAATCTCGCCGCGTGAAAGCGCCGGCTTGAGGATGTTGGCAGCATCGAGTGAACCCTCCGCCGATCCCGCGCCAACCAGAGTATGCAGCTCATCGATGAAGATGATGGAGTTCTGGTTCTCCATCAACTCCTTCATGATGGTCTTCAGCCGCTCTTCAAACTGGCCACGATATTTCGTGCCGGCAACAATCAGCGAGAGATCGAGCGCCAGCACCCGTTTGTCAGAGAGGAAGCTGGGCACATCACCGTCGGCAATGCGCTGCGCCAGTCCTTCGACGATGGCTGTTTTGCCCACGCCAGGCTCACCAATCAGCACTGGGTTGTTCTTGGTGCGCCGGCACAGAATCTGCACAACGCGCTCCAGCTCGGCGTCACGTCCGACGAGCGGATCTAGCTGGTTGTCCATCGCCGCTTGTGTCAGATCGCGCGAGAACTCAGCCAGCAGGCTCGACTCGCGGTTGCGCTGCTGCGCTGGGGCCTTCTCCTGCGTAGAGCGCGCAAGTTCTTCGCGGATGGCGACCAGTTTCAACCCGCGCTCGTGCAGGATTTCAGCCGCGAAGCACTTCTCCTCACGCAGCAGCCCAAGCAGTAAATGCTCAGTGCCGATGTGCTTGTGCGAAAGCCGCTCGGCTTCTTCCGCTGCATAGGCGAGAACCCGCTTGCACTCGTTAGAAAGAGGAAGATCAACCGAAGTTGAAACCTTCTCCCGGATGGTTGTATGCCCTTCAATCTGCTTTCTAATGGATTCAACGGACGCGTGCGACCGCAGAAAGCGGTTGGTCAACGCCTTGTCCTCACGCAAAAGCCCGAGCAATAAATGCTCGGTCTCGATGTACGGCGAGCCGAACTGGCTGGCTTCATACCGTGCAAAAAATATGACGCGACGTGCTTTTTCCGTGTAGCGCTCGAACATGTTCCCCCTAAGAAGAGCGCCGCCGCTGTCGAGCTTCAGACCTTTTAGTCCAAACCCTTCTTATTCAGGGTTTGCTCCCAGCCTGCAAAAACGTCTTCATTTCTTACCGCCTCCTTCAACCCAATCAAAACCATGCTGGTTGAAAGCGGCCTTTGGTCTGGGTGCTCACTGCATCCATCCCGCTTTTTGCACCCCTGCCTGCGAAAACCGCGCAATCCGGGGACCCCGCTTTTTCCGGAGAGACTGTCGCCATTCCTCCGGTCTTGCCAATCCGCCTAGACCGCCTGCGGATTCAGTTCTTCAATGCGGCCTTTTTCCAGCCGCATGACGCGCTTACATCGTCGTGCCAGCGTCATATTGTGCGTCACAATCACCGATGTCAAATGATGCCCTTGATGCAGTCGTTCAATCAAGCTGAAAACCAAATCCGCTGTACCGCTGTCCAAATCGCCCGTAGGCTCATCAGCCAGCAGTAACCTCGGTTGAGTTACTAATGCGCGCGCCAGTGACACCCGTTGCTGTTCGCCGCCGGATAATTCGCCAGCCTGATGTTCGGTTCTGTCACCCAATTCCACTTCTTCGAGCCATCGCTGCGCGCTCTTCGTTGCAGCTTCTTTTGATTCACCCCTTGCCAGCAGAGGCATGGCTACGTTCTCCAAGGCCGTAAATTCCGGCAGCAAATAGTGAAACTGCCACACATAACCGATCTCCCGGTTGCGGAAGGTGGCGGCCTGCTTGGTTGAAAGGTTTTTCAAAGGAATTGAGGCGCAGTATACGTCACCCTCAGAGGGCGTATCAAGAGCACCGAGGATGTGTAAAAGTGTGCTCTTTCCCGCCCCTGACTGGCCTACGATTGCCAGCAGATCGCCTGGCGCGACCTCAAAACTGAGTCTTTCAAACAACACCAACTTCCCGCGCCCGGTCAAATACTCCTTGCGCAGGTTCTTCACCTGCACTAATGGATGCAGATTTTCGCCGGAACGACTCAGGCCGGAAAGCGCCATCTTGCCGGAAACAGGGCCGGAAGCGGTGGAGAAGACTCCCATACTTACCTCTAACATTGTTGGACACCAAAAAGAAAGCGCCGTCTCGCCTGTTTCTCAACTCAAGTGCACCAAAGTGCAACGGGAGCTGTCTTGCACAACAAATAGTTGCAGATCATCCGTCGAACATTTCGCCAGAAATCTGCCCATCGTCTTATTTCATCGGAACCACAGGCTTGTTCTGAAGGACAGCCAACTCGTCCTGCACTTTTTTCCAGGCTTTCGCGTTCCTTTTGGTGATGATGGGGGATTTTGGGTCGGAATAATAAGCGAGAATGTCCCGTTTCAGTCCGGAAGGGGCTGGCCCTGTACTGGTTGTAATCAGGGCCAGCAGTTTTGCATAGGTCTTGTCGGTTCGCGGATATCCGCCCGGCTGGACGACATACCCCGTGTCAAGGTCGCGATTATCCAGCTTCATTGTGATTTCAGGATTTTCTGCAGGGAACTGGTGCAGGCGATTCAGCAGGTCTTCATAAGCGTTTAGTGATCTGCTCACGCTGGCCATGTATTTGCTTTCAGTCTGTTCGGTCGGGATTTTTATGGACAGATCGGAAGCGGGGCCAATTTTCGGCGTAATAATGATCAGAAAAGCCAATAAATGCGTCTTAAACCCTGCTTTTTTGCGCGTATTTTGCCAGCCTTTATAATCGGCCTGCTGCAGCCTCTGATCGAACTTTTGCGCCTCGTCGTTAGGAGGATCGGCAGGGAAGTCGTGCTGATGAATCAGCCCTTCTGCGTGCGCGAAATCCGGCAGAAAACTGCGTACCGAATTCCGGTAAGAGCCTATAGCTGCCCTGCGCCGCCTCTTCCCCAGCACTTCATTGAGGTGCAGCCCATAAGTCTCAAAGAATGCGCGCTCCAGCAGATCGCCTGAAACTCTCAGGCCAACGTGGTTCAGATAAGCTGACGGCGCAAAATGGTGCTTTGTGAGCTGGTCGATATCGAACGCAAACTCCGTCCGGACGTGGCCATGGGGGCTCTCATCGTAGGTAATGGAGTGTCCATACTGTAAGGCCAGCTTGGGAAATTCAATCGCAGTCGCGGGATTAACCGCATCATGGTGGCCGATGCTGTCGCCGATATAGTGCGACAGAGCGCCCAGGGCGAAAGCCAGTTCATCCACATTTCGAGCATTGCGAATCAGGCTGGCAACAAAATCCCCGGTCCTGACGTAGTGCGTGAGATTGCTGAAGAACGTATTCGCGAAAGGATAGTAGCCGGCATCTTGAATTGCGCATCCCCCATAGGCATAAGACTGCGCCACAAGCAGTTGCTCCGCTGTTGTGTTGGGGTAACGCGCCAGAAGCAGCGGCTTGATCGACGGCTCCCAGGACAAATCAATTATCTGTTGATGTGTCAGCACGGAATAAGCAAAGCCAGACGGAGGTACAGCGACCAACAGCCAGATTAAGAATTCACAGATGAGTGAGTTGAAAGGGCTTCGTAAGAAACTTCTGCATCGTACAGGCATTCGCTTATACGAGGCTGACGCGACGCAGCGGGTTGCTCCTACTCGTACCGCAGCGCTTCTGCCGGTAGCACTCGGGCGGCAGAACTGGACGGGTACAACGTCGCCAGCAGCGACACTCCAAGCGATACAACCGCAACAATGACGCTATAGAGCAGACGCGGTGCAAAGGGCAGGTAGTCAATGGAATAAACATCGGCCGAGAGGTGAATGAAGCGGTAGTGCCCTCCGGCCCATGCGAGCACGTTACCCAGGACGAGACCCAGAGCCGTTCCGAGAATACTGATAAGAAATCCCTGCATCAGGAAAATGCGGCGAACCTGCCCCGGCTGCACACCCATTGACATCAGCACAGCAATGTCTTTCGTCTTTTCCATGACCATCATTGTGAGCGCGATGAGGATGTTCAGCGCGGCGACGCAGACGATCAAGCCGATCACGATGAAGGTGACGATCTGCTCCAGCTTGAGCGCGCGGAAAAGCTCGCGATTCTGCTCCATCCAGTTCGTCGTTTCAAACCCTGGCCCGGCAGCCTCTTCAATCTCCTTGCCGATACGGTCAGCGTGATAGAGGTCGTCTACCTTGAACGAAATCACCGAAATCACGTCCGGCTCCCCGAAGAGGCGCTGCGCATCGCTCAGGCGAATAAATCCGTAGCTCGAATCGTATTGGTAGAAGCCGGAATGGAAAATGCCCGCAATCTGAAAGCGCTGGTATTTCGGTACGAGACCATAAGGAGTCAGCTCACCCTGCGGGCTGGTTACGATGACCGTATCGCCGACTTTGGCGTCCAGCGAGTTTGCCAGATCATAGCCGATGACCAGCGGGGGAGTGGCGCGGTTGGCGTCATCAGGAGATGAATTTTCCGATTGCGAGAGCGCTGAGGCGCTGCCCTCAGTGATATTCGAGAGCAGGTCGCTGACCGTGCGCTCTTCCAACGGAATAACGCCCTTCAGCTCTGCGCCGCCGGAAAGCGCGCCGCGCGATACCAGCACCTGTTCATACAGTCCGGGCGCGGCGGCAGCCACGTGCGGCAAATGTCGCAAACGATCAGTAAGCTCGCGCCAGTTGTGGATGCCATCGCTCTGTATCCGCATGAGGTCGACGTGCGCGGTCGAACTGAGCAGCCGCTCGCGCAGGTCCCGGCTCATGCCATTGGTAATGGCCAGCGCGATGATGAGTGAAGCTACGCCAATCGCGACTCCGGCTACGGAAATTGCAGTGATGACACCAACCACAGCCTGTCGCCGTTTAGCGCGCAGATAACGTGCCGCGACAAAAAGCTCAAACTTCACCGGACGACTGCCTTTGTCGCCACCGCATTTTCATAGCGGTCATAGACGCGGACCGTAATCACATGTTCAGCAGGGTCCGACGGGGCTGGCACGCCCGGTTGTGACGGTGTCAATGACGCCGTAAAGTCATAATGCTCGGTCAGCGAATCAGACAGCTTGCCTACAGGCTCCACATACTGCCACGGCCCGGCATCGATGGAATATTCTGCGTGGCCGATGGGCGTGGCACTGTCGGTCGCGGTCAGAGTGACGTGAATTCTTCCGCTCTCCATGCGAGCTGCCATGTCGGAAAGGACAGGTGGCGTGGTATCGATCAGGAAGCGGTCGCTGATGCGCTCGGCTGTAAGCGCCTCGCCCGGATTGTGCGATGGCGCATCGCTCGCAATGACCTTGAGCCGGTACGCTCCATCGGGAAGCGCGGTTGCGTCAAATGTGTAATAGCGCTCCTTGATCTTTCTTTTCAGCAACTGCCAGTTAGTCTCGCCTTCGCCGCGATAATACAAGCTGTAAACCAATTCGTCGCCGTTCTCGTCACGGGCGGCCCAGCGCGCCGTTACCGCCGACTTGTCCTTGATGCCCGACATGGACTCGCGTCCCGCCTCGGCGTTGAACTGCAAGCCGGTATTTGCCGGCGTAGTGAAGTTGATCGGTACGGATTGTTGCTGCTGGCCCTGAACGGGAGGGGCGTTCGCCCGCGCTCCCGGCACTACTACCATCTCGTCAATTGTTGGAGCGACATTTACAGGGAGATAATTGATACCAACCGCGCCCACTATCGCACCCGGATGCAGGACGACCTTCCACTGTACGAAACGCGACATGTCGAGGCCGATTGGTCCGCTGTTGGGCGTGACTTTTTTCCAATCGCTCCACGCCCGCTCCGGATTTTCAATATTGCCCGCTCGCGCGTAGAGTTCGTAGTTCTGCGAAGCTGAATCGACTTCAGCGCGGCCCCAGCGCGAGAAGACGCCTGCATCAAAAACGTCGCTCAGGTAAGTTCCTTCCGCAGCTTCGGAGTGACTCAAGAGATAGACTTTGCCGGTATTTGCCGTGCCGACATACAGCCCTTGCGGTGAGTCGGCAAATCCTACCGCCTGCGACGCTTCAAGATGGGCAATGTCGGCATACTGGCTATCGTCATGAATCCGGTAAATGCGTCCGCGATTACCCGAGGCGGCCAGCAGACCCTGTGGCGTCCAGTGCAAGGCGTAGACGATGTCATCGTGATCCGACCAGATTTTGTGTGGCGCGCCCTGCGGTGGAATCGCATAGACCTCAGAGCCGTCGGGAATCACCGTGTTGCCATTGAATGCCTGGACTGAACCGGGTTGGACAAGCGTAATCGTAGCGGACACAGCAGGAATGCCCTGTACCGGCAAAGGAGGCAGCGTAGTCTGTCCCTTGCTGCCGACGGCCGACGCATAGACCGTGCCGTTGCCTGCAATCGCGACCGAAGTAATCTCGCGCTTGGGCGCGTCGTAGAGGACGTATCCTTTGCCACTGCCGTCCACGCGATAGATAAGGCCGCTTCCATCCGAACCGGCAATCAGGTTTCCCGCTTTGTCAAAAGCAATGGTACGAATGTGCTGCTCATCACTCCTGAAGAACAGGGATGGCTTGGCCCCGGCTTTTGCAACTTCAAGCCTGTAGACCGCCGCCGGCCCGCCTGTGGCGATGTACAAACGTCCCTCGCTGTCGAACGCCAGGTCCCAGATGTATTTCGGTTTTTCCGTTGTCTGCGCGGGATCGAAGACCACCTCGGCTTTGGTCTCATCCAGATCTGTGGCTCCTGGGGGAATCTTGTAGACCTTGCCTGAGGGCAGGGTAGCTGCATAAACAGAGCCGTCCTTCGCCACGCAGACAGCCTGCACGGTGAGATCTTTGCTGGAAAACAGCTTGGTGCTCTTGCCATCCGATGTAATGCGCAGCACCGTTGCCGGAGAACCGGTAGCCACATAAGCATTGCCCGCGCTGTCAGCCGCAATTGCCCAGACATAGGTGGAAGGCGTGACCGCAATCTGCTTGCTCTCCGGGCCTGGCTCCAACATTCCGTCACTGCGAACGGCCACGCCCTTCGGCGTGCCTTTTTCAAATTCATCAAAGCGCTGCTGCGTCCAGAGGCGCGTGCCTTGGGCGGCTGCAAGGGAAGCAGACAGGCAGCAGAAGACTAGAGTGGCGGATAGGCGGCGGATCATGCTGATGTTGAGTCTACTAAATAGCCCGCTCCTGCTGCACAGATGATGGGGCGTGGATAAGTCGAGTCAAGCAGGGCAGTATTTTCCGTTTGCAGGATGCGAAATGCTGTCGACTTTAATCGGTCATGTGATTCTTAGCTCACGATAAGCGCATCGGGATAATGCGCTCATTGAGAAGCTGTGAAGGTAGATCGATGGATTGAAGCGCGTTTATAGTTACCTGTGTTTCACGACGGCGCTATCGAGCCTTGATGAGGGATGATAAAGCCCTTCAGTAGCGGGTGAATATCTTTAGAGAGGAAGTCGGCAAACTGTTCGTCCACATTGGTGCTAGTTCTGTCGCTTGATGTCGGAGAGAAAATGTTCGAGGCGCATGCCATTCAAGTGAGTTGATTCCACAAACTAGGCAGATCCGATCGGTTTGGTGAAGGAATAGGTAACGATGCACACTAGGGTGTCATGTAAACGTCAGCTATACTCCAACCCTTACCCTTCTCAATTGGTGTCATATACGGGCCGATCTCGGCACCCTGGCGGAATTTTTCAAGGTCGCTTTCAATAGAGGGCAGACCAATCTGAGCTCTACGTTTGTCCGCGGCCGCCATGTTATCAATCAGCGGCCAGTAAAGCTTTGCGCTGCCCGGGATATCGCCCGGTCCCATGACAGAGCCGTAAATCTGGGGCTCGCCAGCCACGTTGGCAAGGCGGTCGCATAGGTGGGCATAGAGCCGGGGGTTGACATGATCTTCCCGGAAAACTCTTTTGAGAGTCGCGAGTTGAGTCATTCTCCAGACGTTGTCGCCATCGGCGTGTCCGAAGAGAAAGAAGAAATCCGCCGCGGCTTCATCACCTACGGCGGCCCTCTGTGGCCAGCCATTTTCTGCGACGATCGACTGGACGCGCGCATCCGTAGCCTTGCGGAACTTGACATAGCGCCGAACAATCTCGGGAGCATCAGGCACCTGGGCCCAAAGTGCATAAACCACCGAATCGTAGAAATTGGGATTATATTTTTTCACTTTAGAACGATCGACATAGGACTCAAGGGTCTGCTGAAATGCAGGATTTTTCTTAGCGTTTTGGAGCTCCGCCAAAAGCGCTTGGTCTTCATTGAACAATCGGACAATTTCCCGGGCGAGCACTTCGTTTTGGCCTGCCTTGGAAGTGGACGGTACAGACGGCGATGCCTGCCTAGCTCTTACAGGCGCAAGCGCACTGGCTGAAGCGATCGCCAGCGCTGCAAGCAGCAAAAGGGTGAGTGTCTTGTTCGCTATAAATTTAACCATCCCTATCACCTTTCGGGTATACAACTTATCTCAATTGTCGATTTCAGGCCTCGAGCTGGTTTCGATGAGTGCATTGGGTTATGCACTCACCGAGATCCGCCGATTCAGATAGCCGACATACCGCCGTCGACGGACAACTCCACCCCATTCACGAAGCTAGAATCGTCCGAAGCAAGAAACAGCGCGGCCGTCGCAATTTCCTCAGGACGACCCATCTTTCCCCGCGGGATCAGGGATTCGAACATCTGCTTCGCCTCCTCGTTGAGAACCTGGTCCTGCATCGGTGTGGCGATCGGTCCCGGGCTCAGCACGTTCACCCGGATATTCCTGCCCTTCAGTTCGTTGAGCCAAGTGCGTGCGAATGAGCGCAACGCCGCCTTGCTCGCCGAATACGCGCCGAAACCAGGAAAACCTTTCACCGAAGCAACTGACCCGGTCATGAAAATCGATCCGCCATCGTTGAACAGCGGCAACGCCTTCTGAACCGCAAACAGCGTGCCGCGCACGTTCAGGCCGAAGATCGTATCGAAGTGCTGCTCGGCAATCTCGCCGAGTTTGGCTGCCTCGCCCCAGCCAGCGCTCGCGTACAGGACGTCGATCTTGTCCTTTTCCCGCTTGACCGTATCGAACAGGCGGTCGAGGTCGTCGAGATTGGCCGCGTCGCCGCGCACGCCGGTCACGTTCCGGCCAATCAATTTGACGGCCTCATCAAGCGCCTGCTGCCTCCGGCCCGTGATGAAAACGTAGGCGCCTTCTTCAACGAACCGCATGGCGCTCGCGAGCGCCATGCCGCTCGATCCACCCGTGATGACCGCAACTTTACCCTCAAGCTTTCCCATAACTGCTCCCTTCGGTAGATGTGTAGCATTCCGTACAGAGGAGTAGATTCCCCTAGCAGTGGACGAGAACTGCTCGGGAGTCCTAATCTTTTGTCTATTCGTCCAAAAAGATGGAGGCTGAGTTGGACCCGATGACAGACATCTTCAGAACGATGCACGTAACCGCTTTCGGTCAGCACAGGCTCGAAGCCACTGCCCCGTGGGGCTTGATACAGGAGGGTCAGACCGAAAAAAGAGGCAAAAAGATTTCACCCACAGATTTGGCGCACTTCGCCATGCTTTCGCGCGGCAACTGCTGGCTGAGTGTGGAAGGGATTCCGGAGCCGATTCCTCTAACCGGCGGTGATTGCATTTTGTTGGCCCGGGGGACTTCGTTTGTTATGCGCGACAGCCTGCGAACACGTCCGAAGAGAAGTTTCCGCGAGGTCGCGGCCAGGGATGGCAGCAATGTAGCTCATTATGGAGGTGGTGGCGCGCCGACGACAATCGTCTGTGGGTCCTTGAGTTTCGATCGCGCCAGCCTGAAGCCGATCACTCAGTTATTGCCGAGCTTCATTTTGATTAAAGCCGATCAGGCCCACACGCTTGCTCTTCACAACACAATGCAGGCGCTGGCGTCAGAAATGGCAGAACAGGCGCCGGGATCTGAAGTAGTCGCGACTCGGCTGGGCGAGGTTCTGTTTATCCAGGCACTCCGGGCGCATATCGCGTCGGGAGTAGGATGGCGCAACAAAGGATGGCTTCGTGCGATTTTCGATCCTCAAATAGGCATTGCCCTGAGTGCCATTCACGACAGTGTGGATATACGCTGGACGGTCGAGTCCCTGGCAGAAACGGCTGCTATGTCTCGCTCCGCATTCGCAGCGCGTTTTAAAGAGCTACTCGAACAAACACCACTAGAGTATGTAACCGAGTGGCGGATGCAGAAGGCGATGCAGTTACTCGAACAGCGTGACAAAAAGCTCATAGAGGTCGCTCGGTCGGTCGGTTACGAGTCCGACGCTGCGTTCAGTAAGGCGTTCAAGCGAGTTGTCGGGGCCAGCCCTGGCGAATACCTCAAACGTGGTTTTGAAGACCGGGATAATGCCGGAATGGCGGAAGCTTTTTGAGGGATTTCCGTCCCATGGCCGCCGGGACTGTTGCATTCAGAGCAGGTCGCTCATTGAGTCGCTCAGATCGATTGAGTCTTCACTGCTTGGGCGTAAATGGCTGTTTGGTAGCCGACCACCGGCCTTAAAAATGGAATCGTTTCCACTTTTCGTTTTTTAAGGATATAATCCGACCGTCTCTCCCCGTTGTTCTCAGACAGGCTTCTGCTACGGTAACGCGGGAATCAAGAGCTAGGAGATTGCAGGTGAAGACTGGATTGGGTCGCGGTGTGGCAGTTGGAACGATTTGCGCCGCCGCGTTGTTATTTTCGTCTGTTGTGCATGCGCAAAATGCGCGGGAAACGGCACAGATTGTTAAATCGATGCCCAGTGATGCGCAACAGGTTGTGCAGCGGCTTGGCGAGCTGGACCACCTGCCCGCGGGTGAGTGGCGCTTCCATGCCGGCGACGTGCCGCACGGCGAAAGCACCAGCCTTGACGATTCGAGCTGGCAGACGGTGAAGCCTGGTTTCACGGCGTCGGGCGACGCCGCATGGTTTCGCTGCTGGGTCGAAGTGCCCAAAACGCTTGACGGATATGATCTGACCGGAACCCGCATCTGGTTCCGCTTCTCAGCCGAAGCAAATGGGCCGATGCCCCAGATCATCTACTTCAATGGCAGCCGCGTGGCCCTGGGTGATGATCTAGAGCCGATTGTAGTGTTCGATCATGCAAAACCGGGTGACAAAGTCCTCATCGCTGTCAAGCTGATGCAGACTGTCGATCGGAAGCGCTTCCGCAATGCGGAATTTAATATTGATTTTTCTGAGAGCCGCCCGAATCCGGATGATCTGCGCAAGGAATTCCTCTCAGCCACGCTGCTTGTTCCCAGCCTGTCGAAGAACCCGCAAGCCGACGAAGCGACGCTGGAGAAATCCATCGAGACGGTTGACTTGAAGGCCCTTGATGCGGCCGACCAGACGAAGTTTGACGCCTCTCTCAAACAGGCATCCAGTGAGCTCGAAGCGCTTAAACCGCTTCTGCAGCAGGGCACATTCCACCTCACCGGTAACTCGCACATTGACGCCGCATGGCTCTGGCCCTGGACGGAGACTGTTGACGTGGTCAAGCGCACCTTCTCGACCGCATTGCAGTTGATGAACGAGTATCCAAACTACACCTATACGCAGTCCGCCGCTGCATACAACTACTGGATGGCGACCAAGTATCCGGAGATAAACGACGAGATCAAGAAGCGCATCAAGGAAGGCCGCTGGGAAGTGGTGGGTGGCATGTGGGTTGAGCCTGACCTGAACATGCCTTCCGGCGAGGCGACTGCGCGTTCGATTCTGCTGGGCAAGCGGTTTTACCAGCAGGAATACGGCGTCGATGTCCGGATTGGCTGGAACCCCGATTCATTCGGTTACAACTGGCAGTTGCCGCAGATTTACAAGAAGTCCGGCATCGATTATTTCGTGACGCAGAAGATGGCTTGGAATGACACCAACCAGCTTCCATTCAAGCTCTTCTGGTGGGAGTCGCCGGACGGTAGCAAGGTGCTGACCTATTTCCCGCATGATTACGCGAACAACAATCTGAATCCGGTCCGCCTGTCGTATGATCTGGCGTCAGCCCGCAAGTTTTCACCCGGCATGACCGAGATGATGGACCTCTACGGCATCGGCGATCACGGCGGCGGTCCGACTCGCGCAGTGCTGGACGAAGGTGACCACTGGTCGCAGCCGGACAAGATCGTCCCAAGCTACAAATTTGGGACGGCGCAGAGCTTCTTCAGCACCGTCGAGAAGGAAATTGCGCCTGAGTCGCCGACATGGGATTACTTCTCGATCATGAACGGCTATAAGGAGCCGCCCACGCCGTCCGCGGGTCAGATTGCCATTCCGACCTGGAAGACCGAAATGTACTTCGAGTACCACCGCGGAGTGATGACCACGCAGGCCCATCACAAGTGGAACATGCGCAATAGCGAGGAATGGGCACTCAACGCCGAAAAGTATGCCTCGCTGGCATGGCTCGACGGCAAGTCCTATCCCAATGATCAGCTGACCGATGCATGGAGGACGATCACGTTTAATGACTTCCACGATTTGGCGGCCGGTTCTGGTATCGGCATCATCTACAAGGAAGCGCAGGAGCAATTCGACAAGACCCATCTGGAGACAGACAAGATTTCGCAGGATTCCCTGAAGACCATCTCTGCGCGAATCAACACGGCATCCGCAGTCAAGGGCGCGAATGAAGTTCCAGTGCTGGTCTTCAATCCGCTGGCATGGGAACGTTCCGGCTGGGCTGAAGTGTCGGTACAGATGCCGAATGCCGCGTCGAACGGCGTCTCAGTCCTCGACCCGGTGGGTCATGTTCTGCCTGCTGTTCAGCTTTCCAAAGACGAAAAGACAAATTCGTTCAAACTGCTTGTCGATGCGAAGAATGTTCCGTCAATGGGCTATGAAGTGCTGCATGTGGTTCCCAGTGACAGGCCATTCACCAGCGACCTGAAGGTGAACGGACTGACGCTGGAAAACGCTGATCTTCGCGTCACCGTGGACAAGACCACAGGCTGCATCACCAGCCTATTTGACAAGAAGACGAACTTCGAGACGCTCTCCCAGGGCGCCTGCGGCAATGAACTGCAAGCGTTCAAGGACACACCGAAGGACTACGACGCATGGAACATTGATCCCGGCACGCTGGATGTTCCTCCGACAAAGCTGACCGACGCTGATTCAGTCGAGCTGGTCGAAAAAGGCCCGGCGCGCGCTTCGATCAAGATCACGCGCCACTGGTCGAAGTCGAAGTTTGTGCAGGAAATCCAGCTTGCGGCCAATTCGGATGAGGTCAACGTTGTCAACGACATCGACTGGCATGAGGACCACATCCTGCTGAAGGCGGCCTTCCCGCTGGCGGTCAAGAACGACAAGGCCACCTATGAAATTCCGTACGGTAGTATTGAACGTCCGACCACCCGCAACAACAGCTGGGACAAGGCGCAGTTTGAAGTTCCGGCGCTGCGCTGGGCCGACCTGAGCGACAGCCAGCACGGCTTCAGTCTCATCAACAACTCAAAGTATGGCTACGACGATGCCGGCAGCGTTCTGCGGCTCTCACTGCTGCGTTCGCCGACATGGCCCGATCCTGTTGCGGATCGCGGTCATCAGCACTTCACCTTCGCACTGTATCCTCACGCCGGAGACTGGAAGCAGGCGTTAACTGTCCGTCATGGCTACGAATACAACTATCGGCTGAGGGCCGTTCAGGTAGAAGCTCACAATGGAACTCTGCCGCTGGAGCACTCCTTCCTGACTGTTAAGCCAGAAAATGTGGTGCTGACGGCCATGAAGAAGGCGGAGGACAGTGATTCGCTGATTCTGCACATGTACGAATGGGCAGGGAAACAGGCGAACGTCGAAATCGCTGTTCCGCCGGGAGCGACGGCAGCCACGGAAACTAATCTGATGGAAAAGCCGGAGGGTTCCCCTCTGACCGTCACTGGCGACCATGTGACGGTTCCAATTCACCCATATGAAATCCTTGCAGTCCGCCTGGATTACTCGCACGGCAGCTAAATCTCAAGTTCGCTGGATTCAGGGCCGGAGTCGACAGGGACTCCGGCCATTTTTCTAGCTGCTTCCCATTCACTGACTCGGCGCTTTTCGTTGACCGGCCCTGCTCGCTCCGGTATCTTGGAAGAGTGTGACGGCTTGAGCCCTGATGGCGCAACTGTTGACAGTCCAATCTGTCCAAAGCTGCGGATTCTACATTTCCGCAAAATGCTAGATCACTCTCTCTGATTCCGGACAATCAAGGGCGCATGCACAACGAGGAGATTTGACGGAAATGCAGAGGTCACAAGCTGTTTGACTCAGGCTAAGATATTTGGCCAGCTTACTGAAGTAGGATGTGAGACGGATGAGTTCAGAACGACTCTTTACTCCGTTAAGCATTGAAGAATTCGTACATATCAGATGCCGGAAGTGCATCTAAGCCCTCATTCGCAAGGCAAGAATCGTCGGGAGAAATTCACTCCTGCCACTGACTGATGGAAGACACAAAGTAAAGTTTGAGGGAAAGAAGGAGCTTATACCAGGAATGCAAGGACAAGCGATTACGCCGCAACGGCCGGAATTGCCTCTGGCACCCCCTGTAAGCGGCACGTTGGAACATTCCGTCCTGACTCCGGGCGATGTCCGCAAAATCATCATCAAGCGGAAATGGGTCATTCTTGGCTGCGTCCTTGTTGGTCTTCTCGTGGCCAGCTATTTTGCGTTTTTGACGGTGCCACTCTATGAAGCCGTAGCGCAGGTCGACATCGATCTGGGCCGCTCCACCAACATCGGCATCAACGATCTAATCGAGCAGAACCTCACCGGCGAAGACGCGACATCGGAACGGTTGCAAACTGAGGTATCGATCATGCGCAGCAACACAGTCGCGCTGGATGTGATCAATACGCTCGACCTGTACCATAAGGAGCCGTTTTCACAGGCGTTCAAAGGATCTCCCTATAACGGACACCTTACCCCTGCCCAGCGCACCGCCTTACTGGACATGTTCGCCGGAAATCTGAAGATCATGCTTGTTCCGGGTACGAATCTGGTGGAAATCCGCTTCACGAACCCTGACCCAAAAGTAGCGACAACCATTACAAATGCGGTTTTGGATGCGTATATGGAGCGCGACCTGCGCGCACGCTTCGAGGGCACAAACCGCATCTCGAACTGGCTGTCGCAACAGTTGAGCGCCTTGAAAAAGCAGGTGGAAGACTCGCAGCAGCAGGTAGCGCAGTATCAGAAGGCAAACAATCTTATTGGCCTCAACGCAGATGGCCAAACGCTAGTTACCGACAGCCTGCAGACTGTAAACCAACAGCTTGCGGAGGCGCAGGCTGATCGCATCGTAAAAGAAGCCCGCTACAGGCTGGCTCAGACCAGAAATCCTGAGCTGCTCGTCTCGGTTGCCCCAGGTACGACGCTGACCTCTCTGCGCGAGCAGCAAAGTGAATTGATGGTGCAATACGCGCAGCTGAAATCGAAGTACGGGCCAAACTGGCCGAAGGTGAAAGAAGCCGAAAAACAGCTCACCGATGTGCAATCCAGCATCGATACGGAAATCAACAACCTGACGAACCGTTTCGAAGAGGAATATAACGCCTCGGTTAAGACGGAAAACCTGCTGCGTGACCGCCTGGAGCAGATCAAATCAGAGGCCTATCGCGCCAATGAGTCCACTGCCGAATTCGAAATCCTGAAGCACGGAGCCGAATCGGCATCCGACCTGTACGATGCGCTGCAAACGAAGCTGAAAGAGGCCGGCATCACGGCGGGGTTGAATTCAAACGACATTGACGTGGTTGACAGGGCGGCGATTCCGGCGTTGCCGGTTGCGCCAAGAAAACGCCGTGACCTGCTCCTTGGCCTGGCAGGCGGCCTATTGATTGGCATCATCGCCGCGCTCTTTCTTGAGTCGCTTGACGATACCATCCGTACCTCCGATGATGCCGAAGCTATCACCGGTCTGCCTGCGCTCGCGGTTATTCCGCACTTTGATGTTCTCAAGAAGATTGGTACAGCCGCAGCGGAATCCACTGCCATCGAGAAAGAGCGCAACTCCAGGGTTTCGCCTGACCTCCTCTCCTATACCGACCCGCAATCGATCATTGCCGAGGGCTTTCGGACGCTCCGCTCATCGCTCCTGCTATCGGCTGTCGACCGGGAGCCACGGCTCATCCTGCTCACCAGCAGTTTTGCCGCGGAAGGCAAATCAACCTGCGCAGCCAACCTCGCCATATCTTTCGCCCGCCGTTCGGCGCGGGTGCTGCTGGTGGACGCCGATCTGCGCAGGGGCACGCTGCATCTCAAATTTAAGACCTCCAACCGGGCGGGCCTGTCCACACTGCTCTCTCGCGAGTCCGGCAGCGAGGCATATGAGCAGCCATTGCCCGACCTTCCCAACCTGACTGTCATCACCCGCGGCCCCATTGCTCCCAACCCCGGCGAGATGCTTGCATCACGGAGCATGGAAGACCTGCTTCTGCAGTGGCGGCTCGAATACGACCACGTCATTTTCGATACCTCGCCTGTGCTTGCCGTCGCAGACACTCTGAGCCTTGCGCCGCTGGTGGACTCGGTCTTTATCCTGGTGCGGTCCGGCATCACTCGTAAAAAAGCGCTCTCCCGCGTACGCGACTTGCTGAAGCGCGCCAACGCAAGAGTCCTGGGAACGCTGGTCAACGACGTCGACCTGCGGCTGGAAAATTACTACACCTATTCGAAGCGCTACGACTACGACTACAACAAGAGCTATGGAGCAGGCTACGGGGCGACGAATGACGAAAAGTAAGACTCAGGTTCTCTTCGTAGTTATGCTTGCCGTTTTGACTGCGTTTGGGCAATGCGCGTTTTCTCAGGAGCCGGCACCCGGGCCTTCACAAGATCAACAGCGCTCCGCCGCGCCGAATATCGCTATAGGCGCAGGTGATCTTCTGAACATTGTCGTTTTTGACACGCCGGAGTTGACGACTTCCGTGCGTGTTACCCAGGACGGCGATGTAAATCTGCCTGTCCTCGGCATGATGAAGCTGGCCGGCCTGAACACCATCGAAGCGGCGCGAAAGATCGAAGATGAGCTGCGCTCCCGGCATCTTATTCTTGAACCACACGTCACCGTCTTTATCACTGAATACGCTTCTCAGGGAGCGACCGTGATGGGCGAAGTGAGAACTCCGGGGGCCTATCCGACCCTCGGCACGCGCCGTCTACTCGATATGCTTTCCGTCGCCGGTGGGCTGCAGACAACGGCAGGGAAAACCGTTTCCATTGTACATCGCGACGATCCGCAGCACCCTGTAACCATTCCATTGCAGTCCGGGTCGGCAACGATGTATGCCCAGGAGAATCCCATCATCCTGCCGGGCGATACCATCGTCGTGGCGAAGGCCGGCGTCGTTTACGTGATTGGCGATGTGCTGAAACCAGGCGGATTTCTGATTGACAACAACACTCCCATCTCTCTGATGCAGTCGCTTTCGCTCGCCGGAGGATGGGACAAGACAGCCGCCCTGAGCAAGACCAAACTTATCCGTAAGACTTCCGAGGGCAGGGAAGAGATCGATCTTGATCTAAAGCATGTCGCCTACGGTTCACAGGCGGACATGAGCGTGCAAGACGGAGATATTATTTTTGTTCCATCGAGTGTCAGCAAGACAATGACATATCGCGGGATAGAGGCGGCCATCAGTCTTACAAGCAGCCTGTTGCTCTATTTGCATTAAGTCACCCGGAGTGTAGCTATAAGCGCGCCATCGGACACAATGAAACGTACAACGGCAAGAAACAAAGTTTGCGGTTTCACCGACTCATGCTGGACGAGAAATGCGATTTAACTCTATCACATTAGTTAGCACGCGCAAGATCGTATTTGTGTTGGGAATCGCTGCAATTGTGTCTGCCTTAGTACAGATCATGCTGGGGGTGTCGTTTGGCGTCCTTGCATTTGCGCTTTGTTCGATAGCAGCCGGCCTCCTAGGCTTTGCTATGCTGGGTGCGTATAACCTAGCTGCGTGGTGGTGCCTGGCTTATACCTTAGGCAATGTCTTAATTGCACTCTATGCAAAGACTATCTTCGGACAGACGCTAGACTCAAATTTATATACTCCACTTAGTTCATTTGTAGTTGAAGCGATCTGTTCCTTTTCATTTCTCTGCGCTTTGCTTATTTCCACATGGATTAATGTAGGGGAGCCTATCTTTACACCAATCACCGATTTAGGTGTATTAAGTTTTCTATCATGGGTATGCTTCACCATTGGAATCGCTGTTTTGCTTTTTCATCAATATGTGGACACTCGCAACAATGTCGAATATGGTGGAATAACATTCTTGGGCGATTTCGTGAGCATGGGGATAATCGCTCGGACATCCTACGTACTTACGCGAAGTAAGGGCCGCCGCTATTTCGATAGTGTGCTTGTGGCGATGCTTTTTCTAGCAACAGCCGTTGGCATTTTGGGGAATGGTAAGACCACTACAGCCGCTCCATGGATTAGCTTTTTTGCAACAATTCTTTTTTTTAAGGGAAGCTTGCCTTGGCGATATATCATCGGTTTGGCTTGTGGAGTTGTTGTGTTTGCCTCAGCCATCGCTCCGGCAATACATGTATTTCGTAACATGGGCCTGCGGAACCTGACCTTGACCGAAGAAATACAGGCTTTCGAGTATACGATTCCTCTTATTTTAAGCCCTGAGGAATTTTCATTTAAAACAGGCGAGCTTGATCGGCAACCAAGCGGCTATTACTATTACTTTGGTGGAAACAAAGCACAAATTATCTTAGGTCGATACGTTTCTGTACAGCAAATAGATCCTGCGATAGCTGCAACTGAGGCGAGCGAACCAATGGGGAGCGATTTGGTTGTTTCTGCTCTACGCAGACAACTACCAACATTTGTAGACCCGAATAAACCAAAAACCACAAACGCATTTATGATTTTGGTTCACGATGGCTTAACCAATGCATCTCATGGAGCATACCCAACGCTACCTTTTGCAGGCGAGATTTATGTGGCGTTCGGAATGAACGGCGTAATTTACGTTCCTTTTCTAGTTTTCTTAGCTTGCATGCTGGTGCTCAAAAAGGTTGGATGGAGTTTACATCAAAATATAGTAGCCATTTATATCTTTTGTATTGACGTTGTTCATATCCAGGAAAGTGACCTGTCGGGTTTCATTGGGTTTATCTTTCGATACATCCCTCTTATGTGTTTGATATTGCTACTTTTAATGAAAATGTATCGTTGGCTTACATTTCGCCAGATTCCAGAGAAGGCTTTGACTGCGTTGTCGACCGTTAGGCAACGTGACAGTACCTTGTGAGGGCCGAATTAATGAGTCGACAGGCAAGTGTTAATAAATTATTTTTGTTGCTTGGTGCATGGGCTGTTTCGGCTTTAATGATTTATGGGCAGGAGCTTTCCACACCACTATCTCCATCACTTAGCTCTGGCCTTAATTCAAATGTTGCTCCGACAACATCTCAGGAAATTGAGCCAGGTGCAAACAACCTGCTGACTCCCGAGGAACGCGTTTTGCCTTACGATGCTATCGGGGCGAGCATCGTGGCTACATCCATGAGCCCCTCAATCACCCAGTTTTATCTGTTACTGTTGAGCCGCTCTCCATACCAGATTGACAGCACGCTGAAAGATGCGACATTTCTTACTGGCATCCCACAGGTGATCGCTGCCAACATCACAGACGTTATCACCCGAAAACCCCAGAAAGTGGGGCAGACTATACCAACACTCTCTTTCGGTGTTGCGTCAGCCCTCTCCACCGCATTGCAGGGAAAACTGACGCCGGGCGCGAGCGGCGATCTGTCCAAGGCGACCGCGCCGCAATCCTATTGGAGAGCAGGCGGCTCCATGGCGGCGTTGGCGGCAATCAACTCTCTCCAGGCTCCCACGGAAACAACGCAGCAGCAACCCGGCCAGTCTTCAGATTTAAGCCAAACCACCATTAAAGATTCCATTAAAAGTAATGGCCTCGTCCTGAAAAAGAAAGATAAAGATGCAGTCCATGGCGTGGGATCCAACGTCCAAGCCCAATCGACGGACAAGACCGCTGACTATAGCAGGAGCCCGCTTGAAGCGCCTGCGTACGGAGACCAGGGCTTGACCACAGTGGCGGATAGTCCCTTCGAAGGCCTGGACCAACGCAGCTTTCTCAATCCGGACGTCACCCTGGCTTCGCCTCTTCGTTTCTTGTCCACCAGGAGAGAGAAGATACCATCCCGGGAGAAGATGTTAGCCGCTTCGCAGTCAGGGCAGGAATTCTCCATTCGGTCGCGTACGGGACGGCAATCAACAAACCGGTCGATGAAGGACAGGGAAATGTCGCCCGATCAATCCCGGTTGACGAAATTGTCGCCGGGAAGAGAAGCGGCGAAACCCAAATGGCATAATCCGATCCTGCAACAATGGGAAAGTGGGGCAAACCCCAATCAGCAGTGATCTGGAGAACAATTCAGCAATTTAAACTGGTGGGGGCGAGTAGATTGGAGCAAACAAAATGTTTCAACGGAAAATCACCTGGTGCTGTTTCCTCATTTCTCTCTTCTTCCCCGGTTTTGTCTTAACTGTTGCAGCGCAGAACACGAACGCCTCGCAAAGCCGTTCGATACGCAACTGGGCCCGTTGCGACGGCAAAACAGATGATGCCGCCAAAGTTGCCGCCGCATTTGATGCGGCAAAGAATAGCGCCTTCACCCTGGTAGTGGATTGCCCGGTCTTTATCCACATCGGCACGGATATCCGCCGTCCGATTTTTATTGATGACGGAACCAAGGTCGAGTTCACAAAGGGCGGCCAGTTTACGGTTGACAATGTTTTTGTCCCCGCTTTTGTTATCGCCAACGCCGCCAACATTCGTCTGACCAGCTGGCGCATCCTGTATCAGGGCGGGCTGCCTTCGGATCCAAATGTTGGAGGTTACTATGACAATGGCGTTTTTATCAAAAAGCCAAATGGCTACGCCCAGCCGTCCTTTGCCTTCAACGACGGCGCGATAACCCAGTGGCTCACGGCGCATAAGGGAATTCATTTTACTGGCGCGTCGTCGCCTTGGGCTGGGCCTACCAATACCTCATCAGTCTTTTACATCATTGGCCGCGCGCGCGATGTGACGATTCAGAACTTCAGCATATCCGTTCCATCCAATGCTAAAGGTAGCCAGTTCATTCCAATGGTTTTTTCATTTACAGTGGGCTACAACAGCAATCAAAGCGTTACGCGCCAGACGCCCCTTATTGCGCAGTATTGCTCAGGCCCGAGTAATTTCACGTTTTCGAACATTACATTTGATGTGTATTATATGGGATGGCAAGGGCGAATTCAAAACACCACTTTTCAGCACGTGCGCGCCTACCGATATGGAGATCTGGAGGGTGTGGACGGCGGGAAAGTAGGTGGAGTCGGCAAATGGTTTGCTCCCCCTCACCTGTTTTATCTTAACTACGACCCGAAAAGCGGAATCGTCAACCAGAACATCCGAATAACGGATGTGATTGATTATGGCCAGCGAGTCGGCACAGCGCGCGACCTGGGAGCTACCGACAGTCACAGCGGATACGCGAATTCGCTTAAGATCGGCGCAATCGACAGCGTTGTGGATGGATATACTTCTTATCGCCCCGACGGACTGCTCGACTTGCTGACGAGCAGCAACCTGACAATATCCAACATCACCGGTACTTACGATTCCTCTTTTCTGAATGACCAATACCCTGGCATCCGCTTTGTTCAGCCACCGTATCAGCATGTAACATTAGAAAACGTTACTCTGACGGATAAGGCTCCAGCCACAAAACAATTGCCGATCTGGGGCACGCGGGATGCTTCGAGCAATCAGATTGTGATAAAGAATGTCAAAGTAAATCTCAACAACTGGGCCAAAGCCGCCCCTCTCAGAGCTACGCCCAACGTGAGAGCCGCCGCCAATGTTGCACCTTCAGTCGGAGCCAAAGATTTCAGCAATCTGTGCCCTCCTTTTGGAGGGACGAACAACAGCGTCGATATTCAAGTCACAACGCCGGGGCATGTTCAAAAATGCGGCCAACCGTGACAGAACCCTTTGTGGTTTGGGTTTTTCTGCATCAAAGATGAGTGGATACAGTTTGAGTGAGAGCGCTGAACTTACACAGGTTGCCGGCAGAATCGACAAGGTGCGCTCGCCCCTGCGTATTTTGCACGTGATCCATTCGCTCTCCCTCAAACATGGTGGGCCGCCCGAGGGATTGAGGCAACTCGCCGAGGGCTACTGCCAGGAAGGCATTCACCTGGAGGTTGCGTCGCTGGATGATCCTCGTGAAGCTTTCCTGGGCGAACTTCCGTTCGTCACGCATGCTCTGGGACCGGCGAAGTCAGGCTATGGATATTCGTCTCGACTTTTCCCCTGGCTGCAGGAGCATCTCAAGGATTATGACGCCCTCGTGATTAACGGCATCTGGCAGTATCACTGTTTTGCCGCATGGCGGGCAGCCCGCAACAAATTGCCCTTTGCTGTGTTTGTTCACGGCGCGCTCGACCCATGGTTTAAAAAGAAATATCCACTTAAGCACGTGAAGAAGTTATTGTATTGGCGGCCCTTTCAATATCCGGTCTTGCGTGATGCTCTGGCTGTTCTATTCACCACCGAGACAGAAAAAGAGCAGGCGTTGCTGAGCTTTCAGTTAAACCGGTGGAACGGGGTCGTAGTTCCATATGGAACAAGCCAACCGACCGGTAATCCTGATGCGCAAAAAGAGGAGTTTTTCGCAGCCTGTCCAGCCGTGCGAAATCACTCCTTTCTTCTTTTCATGGCGCGCATTCATGAAAAAAAGGGATGTGATTTGCTTATCGACGCATTTTCGCGTGTCCGATCCAGAGCATGTGGCCTGCATCTTGTGATGGCAGGTCCCGACCAGGTGGGATGGACAGCGGCTCTTCAAAAGCAAGCACGACGCCTGGGAGTAGACGATCGGGTCCACTGGCCCGGGTTGTTGCAGAAGGGTGCAAAGTGGGGCGCCATCTACGCCTCCGAGGCATTCATCCTCCCATCGCATCAGGAAAACTTCGGCATTGGTGTGGCGGAAGCTCTGGCATGCGGCAGGCCCGTGCTTATTTCCGATAAAGTTAATATCTGGGAAGATGTAATAGCGGACGGTGCCGGCATTGTCGACGAAGATACTGCCGAGGGAACGCACAGGCTGCTTACAAAATGGTTGGAAATGCCGGAAAATGAACGTAGTGAGATGTCGCAAAAGGCATCGAAGTGTTTCGTAAGACGATACTCTATGAGAGGCACGGCCAAAGCGATTCGTGTAATGTTTGAGCACGAGATTGATTTGGTGCGAAACGGAAGAGTATACAACCGTACTGCGGAGTGAAAACATCTGGTCAGGAAATGATATGAGTGAAAAAAGTACGATTGCTGTTGTAGGTTCGGGATACGTGGGGCTGGTTGCGGCCGTCTGCTTTGCAGAGATCGGTCACAACGTCATCTGTGTGGATAACGACGAATCGAAGGTGTCACAGCTCAGCGACGGTGAGGTGCCGATTTTCGAGGAGTACCTTCCGGAACTGTTGGCGCGCCATCGCAACAAGTCCATTGCCTTCACAACGGATCTTCACGCCGCCACGCAGAAATCTCAGATAATCATTGTTGCCGTGGGTACTCCCCAAAGCCAGACAGGCAGTGCTGATCTCTCATACGTGGATGCGGTTGCAAGCCAGATCGCGCGCTCAATTACGGAATACAAACTCATTGTTGAAAAAAGTACAGTTCCTGTATACACGAATGAGTGGATTAGCAGGGTAATTGAGCGCAACGGTGTTTCGCGCGAGCTTTTCGATGTTGCTTCTAATCCGGAATTTCTGAGAGAGGGCACCGCAGTTGCTGATTTTCTCCATGCGGACCGCATCGTGATCGGTGTGGATAACGAGCGTGCGGGTAACGTGTTGCGCGCAATCTATGAGCCGCTGACGTCCGGAAGCTATTACCAGTCTGCAGATGCAGTGCCCGGATCGCGTTCAACGATCGACCCACCTCCGCTGCTTCAAACGTCCACAAAGGCGGCGGAACTTATCAAGCACGCGTCAAACGCTTTTCTCGCGATGAAGATTTCTTTCATTAATGTAGTTTCCACTCTTTGTGAAGCCGCTGGCGCTGACGTAGAGGAGGTTTCCAAGGGCATTGGAACCGACGGCAGAATCGGCCCAAAGTTTCTTAAGGCGGGGATTGGCTATGGGGGTTCATGTTTTCCAAAGGACGTTGCTGCGTTCCGTTATGTTGCGGAACAACTGGGCGTTGATTTCGGGTTGCTCAGGGAAGTCGAAAAAATCAATTCTGAACAAAAGCGGCGATTCTTTCAGAAAGTCCGTTCCGCCCTCTGGACTTTCCGCGGGAAAAAGCTAGGGGTATTGGGTCTTGCCTTCAAAGGGGGGACCGACGATATTCGCGAGTCACCTGCGATTGATCTTATCGCGCAGTTTTTGAAAGAGGGCTGCATTATTTCAGCCTATGATCCCGCAGCCATGGAGCGGACAAAGCAAGTGCTTCCTCCTTCCGGAACATTGAGTTACGCAAAAGATCCCTATGAAGCAGCACGCGACGCCGATGCTCTTTTGGTTCTTACTGAATGGCAGGAGTTTGCCGAGCTTGACCTGGACCGTCTCCATTACACTCTGCGCTACCCAATTGTCATCGACGGCCGCAACCTCTTTGATCGGGAGATGATGGTACGGCGCGGCTTCACTTATTTAAGCATAGGGAGACCCGGCGCTACGCAGGTGAAGAATGCGGTCCTCTCAAATAGGCTTCCATGATCGATGGACCTATGGCGCTTCGCTACGGCAATACATTTGTAACTGATGCAGTTTCTTTTGCGCAGAATATGACCTTGCTTTTCTTGACCGGCATTCGATGAGAAGTCATAATATGAGATAGATAGGTTGAATGTGACATCTGTCTTTTTCACTTCTTATTGCTCCATAGATCATGCATAAGGCCAGAGGCCCCCTAAAGGCCCAATCAATGGATGAGTTTCATATTTGCATCCTCGGATGTCTGCCACGGTCACAAAAACTGAAGCTGGATGTTGTGAATCCAAGTCTGCATCAGGAGCACAAAGCATGCGCTTGACTAATGAGCGAGTGGTTGTCTGTGGCGGCGGCGGCTTTATAGGCGGCCATCTAATTAAAGCATTGTTAGATAAGGGCATCAATGTTGTGCGCGCGGTGGATGTAAAACCACTCGACGAGTGGTATCAGAAAAACAGAGAAGTCGAAAACCTCTCGCTTGACCTCAGGGATAAGGACAATTGCTACAAGACCGCGGAAGATATGCAGGTCGTATTTCAGCTTGCCGCCGATATGGGTGGCATGGGTTTCATCGAGAATAACAAGGCCCTCTGCATGTTAAGCGTGCTCACCAACACACATATGCTTATGGCTGCCAGGGACTGCGGCGTCGAGCGGTTTTTCTACTCCTCCTCTGCCTGCGTCTACAATGGTGAAAGACAGAAGTCTCCTGAGGTGATACCGCTCAGCGAAGAAGACGCATATCCCGCATTGCCAGAAGACGGCTATGGATGGGAAAAGCTGTTCAGCGAGCGCATGTGCCGTCACTTTGAAGAAGACTTCGGATTACAAACGTGCGTAGCCCGATACCACAACGTCTATGGGCCCTTGGGCACCTACGATGGAGGTCGCGAGAAGGCGCCCGCTGCAATTTGCCGCAAAGTCATCCAGGCAAAAGCGTCCGGCAGGCACGAAATTGAAATCTGGGGCGATGGCCATCAAACGCGCAGTTTCATGTACATCGACGATTGCACAAAGGGAACACAAGCAATTCTGGAAAGCGACATTCACGAACCGATTAACCTTGGCAGCAATGAGCTTGTGACCATCAACAAGCTTGTAGACATTGTGGAAGAGATTGCCGGCGTAAAGCTGGAGAGGACCTACAAACTCGACGCACCCAAGGGTGTGAACGGCCGAAACAGCGACAATACCAAAATCCTGCAATATCTTGGCTGGGAACCGTCGATCCGCCTCAAAGATGGCATGGCCAAGACCTATGAATGGATTGAAAGCCAAATGCTGGCAACCGTCGCAAAATAAGCATCCCGCCTACAATGGCCTGAGAAATATATTTTCAGGCCATTTTTCTGCCTCCATTGTGCCGCATACTAATGCCGAAATATTTCGAAAATAATGAAAGTTCTGCTGATCTCTAATTATCGGCCAGATAAGCAGCAAAGCATGCTTCGCTATGCAGACATGCTCCAACAGGAACTTAACAGTCAGGGACATGAAGTGCGGATTATCTATCCGCCTGTCGTATTTGGCCGGCTCTCTTTCTTTCCCGGCCTTTTGCAAAAATGGATCGGATATATTGACAAGTATCTCTTGGCTCCTGCTTATCTGCAAAAGCAGGTCCGCCATACAGATGTCATTCACATATGTGACCATTCCAACGCAATGTATCTCAAATGCGCTAAAAACCGACCCACTGTGATCACCTGCCACGATTTGCTTGCTGTTTTTGCAGCGCGCGGCATATTTCCCGGGATCAGGATTGGTTTCACCGGAAGAATCCAGCAGCGTTGGATTGCGGCAAGTCTATCTCGAGCGAAACACATTGTTTGTGTCTCGGCAAAGACGCAGGACGATCTCGAATCTCTCGTGCCTGGAATCCGCCCCAGAACAACAGTGATTCACCATCATCTCAACTGGAACTATTCTCCTGCGGATTCCTATGCGGTAACCAAAGCCAAGAGCGAAGCTGGACTTTCGCCGGAAGATGAATATCTGCTTCATGTAGGCGGAAATCAGTGGTACAAAAACCGCCTCGGAGTGATGCGGATATTTTTCGTCTTACGAAAACACCCACGCTTTCAGCAAACCAAGCTGATTATGGCAGGCAAGCCGTGGACAGTAGAAATGCGCAGATATTGCATATCGTCTGGTCTCGCGGGTGAAATCATCGAGCGCGCGGAAGTCTCCAATGACGAATTGGAGGCGCTCTACAGCGGTACCACAGCGCTGCTTTTTCCATCGGTCGAAGAGGGATTTGGGTGGCCTGTGCTTGAAGCACAGGCATGCGGCTGCCCCGTCATTACTAGCAGTCGTCCTCCGATGACTGAGATTGCCGGAGACGCCGCACTTTTTATCGATCCCAGTGACCCTCTTCGCGCGGCTGAATTGATCGCCGAACATGCCACCGATCTTCCCTCTCTGCGTGCTGCTGGATTTAGAAATCTGACTCGCTTTGCGAAGAATAAAACGATCAGTCGTTACTCTGAGCTTTACCAGCGGGTTATCGACTCTGAAAGACAGTAGCGACACCCTATGCACCTGAAAGCGGCGCAGGACGAAAGACATTTCAGGGCGTGGTCAATGCCGGCTCGGGAAGAGGTCGCATTCACATTGATGCGGGGTTCACGGCGAAGCCAGAATTGAATACATCCCATTCTCGGCTGATCTCCACGGGGTTATCAGCACTTTACTGAGGCTGATCTCAGCGGCCTGCGCGCGCAAGGTTGTGACATTGAAATGACACAGATTGAAGAAGGCATTCACAAGACATTTGCAGCCATGGAAGCAGTGCCTGTCTGACGAACGATGTTTTAATGCGCGATATATCGGTTCACGGCATCCAGCAGTGTCTCGGCAACTGCGTCCGCTAAAGAGGCGCCTCGTTCGGCCCTAGGTTTTTGGAGCTCCAGGTCGCCTTTGATAAAAATAGTAGGCATACCCAGCCGGATGCCCGCTTTAATATCAGAGATCGAGTCACCAATCATAACGCTATTTGCCGGAGAGGCGCCGGGAAAATCGCGGAACGCCTCTTCGAATAATGCAGTGCCTGGTTTTCTGCAATCACATTTGTTTTTGTCATGTGGACAGTAGTAGATTGCATCGATGTGCGCATCAAACAATGCAAGGTGCGCGGCCAGCTGGTCATGCAATTTTGCGATGTCTTCCGCGGTATAGAGTCCAAGCGCCACGCCGCGCTGGTTGGTCACGACGATGACTTTGTGACCCAAAGCGTTAAGCCGTGCAATGGCCTCTTCTACACCAGGCACCAGATGAAAATCGCTCCAGCGGAACACATAGCGCCCTTCAGGCGCTTTGCGGTTAATAACGCCATCGCGATCAAGAAAGACATTCACAACTTGTGTAAACGGAGCAATTTCCGACTGTTCAGGCACGAGTCGCGCGCCCTCCATATCACGTTATTTCCAGTCATCATTTAGCTTCATGATTGCTGTACTCTCTAATTAGATATGCTTGAATTGAACGCAGCAACTGTCTTTTCACCGGCAATTGACGAGCATCTTGCGGTCATCCGGCAAATACAGGCGCAATTACCCCTTATCGAACGAATCGCGCGTGAAATGACCCGCGCGGCACTCGCCGGAAGCACTGTTTTCTGGTTTGGGAATGGCGGCAGCGCAGCCGATTCGCAGCATCTCGCCGCAGAATTTATCGGAAGATTTCGCCGTGAACGGCGCGGCCTGCCATCCATCGCATTGACTACCGACACCTCAGCGCTGACCGCAATTGCCAACGACTACGGCTATGAAAATGTATTTCGTCGCCAGATCGAAGCTCTCTGTGCAGCCGGCGATGTAGCCGTGGGCATATCTACTTCAGGGAACAGTCAGAACGTTTGCGCCGGGCTACGTGCGGCTCGCGAGGCCGGCGCCTTTACTGTCGCCATGACCGGAGCTGGAGGCGGCGCGCTGGCATCCATCGCTCATGCCGCACTCTGCATACCGGCAAAGGACACGGCGCGCATCCAGGAAGGGCACATCCTCTGCGGCCACATGCTGTGCGATTGGGTAGAACTGGCGGTATGCGCGGAGTCAGCATCAGCACATAGGAACGAACAGGAATGATCGAAGATCTGCACCGTGTAGTCCGGCTCATTGAAGGAGACTGGAAGAACAAGCACGTCCTCGTAGTGGGCGATGTTATGCTCGACCGGTATATCTGGGGCGATGTGAAACGTATTTCTCCCGAAGCCCCCGTTCCTGTTGTTCGTGCTGCTCATCGCAGCGATCAGGCGGGAGGAGCGGCGAACGTCGCGGCCAATATTGCCGGACTGGGAGCTGCCAGCACTTTGATTGGTTTCATCGGTATGGATGAGGATGGACAACGTCTGCGCAAGTGTCTGGCCGAGGCAGGCGTGGCAGAACGTTTCATAGACGTTGCCAGCCATCCAACTACGTCCAAGCTGAGAATACTTGGTGGCAATCAGCAGATTCTCCGGCTCGATGTCGAGACGACAAGCACATTCGTTGAAGAAGCATATCTGCAACTACAGCAGAAAGTGGCTGACGTACTGCCCGAGATTGACGCCATCATCCTTTCTGATTATGCGAAAGGTGTGCTTACGAAAACAGTCTGCCGGTCCATTATTACAATGGCGCGCAAGGCTAGAGTTCCAGTCCTCGTCGATCCCAAGCAGAAGAAGTTTGAGTGTTATCGCGGTGCAACTATGATTTGTCCCAATCTCCACGAACTCTCGGCAGCAACGGGCATGTCTGACGAAAGCGTCGAGCACGTTCTTGCGGCGGGGCAGGGTCTCGTGCCGGAACTTGAACTGGATTATCTGACGGTCACATTGAGCGAGAAGGGAATTGCCGTTTTACGAAAAGACCGCAAAGAGACCTACCCTGCCGTGGCCCGTCAGGTTTTCGATGTTTCGGGAGCAGGAGATACGGTCATCGCGACTCTCACTCTCTCACTTGCCAGCGGGCTTGAAATAGGCACAGCCGTACAGTTGGCAAATATTGCTGCGGGCGTCGTAGTCAGTAAGGTCGGGACGGTGCCTGTTACCAGCAATGATCTGCTCGCAAGCCTGATGCCCGAGATCGAATTAAATACTGATGAAAAGGTCGTAGATCTCAATCAGCTCAAGAGACGAATTTCTGCCTGGAGATCCAGAGGCGAAAAGATCGTATTTACCAATGGCTGCTTCGATCTGCTGCATATTGGCCACATCAGTCTTCTACAACAGGCCCGGCGTGAAGGCGACCGCCTCATCGTCGCCATCAATAGTGACGAATCGGTTAGCTGCCTCAAAGGCCCGACTCGCCCCATCGTAAGTGAGCGCGAACGGGCATATGTGCTTGCTGCACTCGGCGTTGTCAATGCTGTTGTGATCTTTGGTGAAAGCACCCCGCTTGACTTGATAAAGGAGCTACATCCCGATGTCATCGTAAAGGGTGGCGATTATACCGAGGATAAGGTTGTGGGCGCGCAGGAGGTTCGCTCCTGGGGAGGTCGCGTAAAAATCGTGCCCACAGTAGAAGGATTCAGCACTAGCAAACTGATCGAAAGAGCAACCGCGCCCACTGGCTAGTCGCCTTCGTCTCCGGCCGGAGTTAAGAATACGGAATGATACACTCTTCATAGTACGGAGAGGTGGCAGAGCCCGGTTGAATGCACCTGACTCGAAATCAGGCATACCTTTACGGGTATCGGGGGTTCGAATCCCTCCCTCTCCGCCATTTACTGGTTCACCCTCTTTTTCCTGCCTCAAATCTGGCGCGTGCCTCAGTCAAAATTGAATCGAGTTCGGCCTTCAGGCGGTTAACCTCGAATTCCAGTTCAGAAACTTGATGCAGTCCGCGGTAATCGTGTCGCGCGTGCCACCAGGCCGACGTGAAGAGCTTTGTATATAGATTGCGGCAAAGGATGGGTGCGGCAGCATGCTGTCCCGGTCATCAATAAACTCAAGCGCAAGAGAAGCTGGTTCCATCAGGACAACTCCTTCCGCAAAATCCTATCATCGATGCCCAATGCCTTTCGTCTTTAGGCACGCGCAAACGCGTAGTAACACAACGCACCGGAACGAGTGCATTGGAAGTCTCCAATTATAGCGTACGTGTGAGGCGTTTTAACCAAGTTGTTGGTAATGCCATGTCGACTCTTCCAGCGCAGCCATAATCTTCTTCAACTGGGACGGTCCCAACTGTAACCACCTGTCCTCTGTCCTCGCCTATGAATGTTTAGGGGGCGATGAGCAGATGCGGGCGGGGCTATTGAGAGCATACGATACAGATACCATAGGCTTTTTTTGCTATCGCCTGCTTTGCGCGTGAGGATGATGGAATGGCCAATGATTTTTCCAGAAGGGAAGTGCTGCGGGGAATGAGCGCCGGCGCGGCGCGCCTATTGTTGCGCGAACGTTTCGCCTGCATGCCGTTTCTAAGCGCTGTGTTCGCAGACCGAACAGTCGCAGGTGACGCCGTGCTTGAACTTTCGCTAACGGCCCTGAGCGAGAACACGTTGCGCATCACTGTTGCGGCAGTCGATGTGGACCTTGCGCAGACTTTTACCGACGACAGCCTTATGCCTCGCGCGTGGCCGCCACCACTTGTGCACAAGGAACTAAAACCGGGCGAGGCATCGGTGGCGTGGGGCAAATACAGCATTCAGGCATCTACTGATCCTTTTCATCTCGCTGTTAAAGATGCTGGAGGGCGTCCTCGACAAGAACTGAGTCTCGATACGCGCACAGGCAAGGTTAGTTTTTCATACGGGGATGGACCGGTTTTCGGGTTGGGTGAGGGCGTTCATCCGCTGAACCGGCGCGGTACGACCGACGCCATGCGGAATGGCCAGCATGGGGAAGAGTTGCGGGTGTATGGTGCGCGGGCGCCGTTTCCGCTGCTGATTGGCGCGAGTGGGTGGGGACTGTTTTTCCATGAGCCGTGGGGAAGTTTTGATCTGACCGGAGAAGCTGGGATTTTCACTCCGGGAGAAAGCGCGCGAGGACATGACATTTTTCTGATGCTGGGTGATACTCCAGCGCAACTGATGCGTGAATGGGCAGAGCTAACCGGCTATCCGCATATGCCGCCGCTGTGGGCATTGGGATACCAGCAGTCGCATCGCACCCTGGCGAACCGGCAGGAAGTGCTGGCGGAGGCGAAGACTTTTCGCGAAAAAAGGCTGCCGTGTGACGCTCTGATTTATCTGGGCACAGGATTCTGCCCCTCCGGCTGGAATACAGGGCATGGGTCGTTCACATTTAACGACGCGGTCTTTCCCGATCCGGAAGTCATGATCAACAAATTGCATGAAGACCACTTCAAGGTGGTGCTGCATGTGGTGAATCCTCCGGAGGACCTTCACGGAAAGGTTGCAGATGCAGGCACGGCGGCGGAAGAGCCGGGTGATGCCGCAGCCTATTGGAGCAGACATGTTCCGCTGATGCGCATGGGTATAGATGGATGGTGGCCTGATGAAGGAGATGTGCTTCCTGTCGCGTCACGGCTGGCCCGAAATGAGATGTACTGGGAAGGACAACGGCAGACTCGACCGGACAGGCGGCCATATGCCTTGCATAGGAATGGATATGTCGGGTTGCAGCGTTATGGGTGGCTTTGGTCGGGTGACATCTTTTCTACATGGAAGACTCTTGCCGCCCAGGTCATGGTGGGTATCAACGCGGGACTTTGCGGCATTCCTTATTGGGGCACGGACACCGGCGGGTTTGTGCCAACAAAGGAGTTTACTGCAGAGCTGTTTGTGCGCTGGTTCCAGTTCAGCGCCTTTTGTCCGCTGTTCCGGTCGCATGGACGAGCATGGAAACTGCGTCTGCCGTGGGGATGGAACACCGGCGATTATGGCCCTGCAGAATTGGATCCGGAATATGCGGCGGCAGTGCTGCCGAAGGCGGAGGACCTGCACAATCCCGAGGTTGAGCGTATCTGCAGGAAATATCTCAACCTTCGGTATCAGCTTCTGCCATATATCTATTCCGCAGTAGAGGAAGGGCATCGAACCGGAATGCCTCTGATGCGTGCATTGTGGCTTACCTATCCAGATGATGCGAAAGCCGCAGCCATCGAAGATGCTTATATGTTTGGCGACAGCTTGATGGTGGCTCCGGTGTTGGAGCCGGCGGCTGAAAAGAGACAGGCGTATCTGCCGCAGGGTTTGTGGTGGGACTTCTGGACATCGGAGAAGGTCGATGGGGGAAAGCTGGTAAACCGCAGTGTGGATTTGGAAACATTGCCGGTTTATATAAAGGCCGGTAGCATTGTGCACACTGGCCCGGTGAAACAATTCGCGCTTGAACCTTCGACCGAGCCAATCAAGCTCACTGTCTATTCCGGAGCAGACGGACAGGCCTCTCTCTATGAAGATGATGGACAAAGCTTCGCATACGAGCGTGGCGACTTTAGCTGCCTGGAACTGCGATGGACGGAGTCAAGCCGGAGCCTGCACATCAAGCCCTGCGGCGGGACATCTGCTCGCAGCCAGAGATTTCGTATTGCTCTTGCCAATGGTCCGGAACGGGTAGTTACGTTCGATGGAAAAGAATTGAGTATTCACTTGTAGAAAGCAATCAATAGGATCTGGCCGGTTCATTCGATAATCTCAAACCGCTTCAGGCCCTCTTCATTGATTGTCAAGCCAAGGCCGGACACATCATCGTCCAGGTTGACGAATCCGTCCTTCGCTTGTGGTTCGCCGTCAAAGATATACCAGAACAGCTCATTACCAATCTCGACGTCAACCGGCGGGAAGTACTCGGCCATAGGTGAATTGAAACTGGCCATGACAATGTGAAAGTTATGCATTTGCCCGGCGTGTGGAATGACGGGCACTGAATAGGCTTCTGCGAGCGCTGCGATCTTTCGCGCCTGGGAAATGCCGCCCACTCGATTTGTGTCGAATTGGATGTAATCCAGCGCCTTTGCTTCCAGCATCTGGCGGAAGCCGTAAAGCGTGAATTCATGCTCGCCGCCTGCAATGGGAACGCGGCCCTGCGCCTTCAGCTCGGCATATCCGGCAATATCGTCGGGAATGACCGGTTCTTCGAGCCAGCGCAATTGGAATGGCTCGATCAGCGGCAACATGCGCCGCGCATAGTCGAGATTCCAGCCCATGTAAGCATCGGCCATCAAGTCGATTTCGTAGCCGATGACTTCTCTTACCGTGCGCAGCAGCTCTACATTTCGCTGCATTCCCGCTGCGCCGTCAGTTGGACCCCATCCGAAGCGCAGCTTCATGGCCTTGTAGCCTTGGTCCCTATAAAGCTGGGCTTCTTTTGCCAGTTCGTCCAAAGGCTGACTGTAAAGCCGGCTGGCGTAGACCGGGATTTTCTCTTTAGTGCGTCCGCCTAGTAATCGAAAGACAGGCTGGTTCGTCGCTTTGCCCAGCAAGTCCCATATGGCGATATCGACGGCGCTGATCGCAACCATGCCCACGCCCTTGCGTCCGAAGGCCATGGTGAGGCGATACATGTGCTGCCACAGGAACTCTGTGTCGAAAGGGTCCTTGCCCAGCAGAATCGGCGTGAGATAAGTGTCAATCGCCTGTTTGGTTACGCGCGGCGCCAGCGCGGCATTGCCGATTCCAACATGGCCACTGTCTGTGAACAGCTCGACAATGACCCAGCCATGAAAGCGAAATCCTGCCATTGAGTCAGCCGGCAGTTGCAGAAGATCCATGGGGTTGGTGCAGAAATGAGGCTGCGGCGGAACAGTCGAGCCGCGCCATTCCACGACGCGTGTGCGAACTTCAATGATCTTCATGTTAGGCATTCGCTTTCAAAGGCCGTGAAATGGGAGTTATGACAGGGATCGTAACCATGATAAGCAGGAATGCCATGATATGGAATGTACTGACTGCGCAGAAGACTGTGCCGTAGCCGAATCCATGATCGAGCAAATATCCTACGACGAATCCGAAGAGCATGCCTCCGATAGCGCCGCCAAAGCCGACGAGACCTGCGACTGATCCAACAGTGGAACGCGGAAAGAGATCAGCAGGAAGAATCATGATGAGGGTTGACCAGGATTGCTGTCCAAAGAATGCAATGCTGAACAACAGCAGGGCGAATTCCACCGGAACATGAGTGACGAGAAGGATCGATGGCATGACTGCAGCGCTGAGTCCCAGGGCAACCTTACGGGACACATTCAATGACTTACCCCGGCGCAGCAGCCAGGCTGAAAACCATCCGCCGGCAAGACATCCAATGCCCGAAGCCGCATAGGGAATCCAGGCATAGTAGCCAACCTCTTTTATGTTGAATCCTCGCGCGTCATACAAATACTTGGGAAGCCAGAACAGGTAGAAGTACCATGCCGCATCGCTGAGAAATTTCGCAATCACCAGCGCCCATGTTTCTATATGGCCGAGCAATTGAATCCAGGGTATCTGCGGTCCGTTTTCGCTTTCTACCGGTTCCGGAAGAGAAGCGAGAACTTCATGGCGCGCTTCGTCTGAAAGACGAGGATGCAGTGATGGCGGGAAATATTCGCGCCACCAGGCGAGAGACCAGAGCAGGCCAAGCGCTCCGGAGAGAAAAAATACCCAGCGCCAACTGGCAATGCCCAGCACAATAGCGATCAATGGGGGAGCCAGAACTGCGCCGACTGCGGTGCCGGCATTCATAATGCCCATTGCGATGGATCGCTGATCGAGCGAACACCACTCTGCTACGACGCGCGTGGCCGCCGGGAAACCTCCACCTTCGCCCATTCCTAAAAGCAGGCGGCTCAACAGAAGCATGCCGAAACTCGTAGCGATGCCGTGGCTGGCGCAGGCGAGTGACCACCAGATCATGATGAGGAGAAAGCCGCGTCGCGTGCCCAATGTATCGATAAGCTTTCCGCCGGCTGCATACATGACGGCATAAGCAGCGAGAAATGCTCCCTGCAATTCCGAATACGCTGTGTTGGAGAGAGGGATGTCTCGCTGAATAGCAGCTACGGCGACAGGAAGCGTCTGCCGGTCAAAGTAGCTGACCGCAATTCCCAAAGACACCAGGAGAGAAATTCGCCAACGGAGAGATGGCAAGAAAGTAGAAGCCCTGACCTTTCTCCAGATTGCCTGCTTACTGTGCAGCGAGGATAATTGGAGGGCGCTGTCGAGTCAATTTATGCACCTTGTTCAGTTGGCAGGTCAAGAAAACAGAGTTGTGGCCATCGTAGACGGCAATGCGCTTCTGCCGCTCTCGCAGTACCGCTCGATATACCAGCTCGCTTTTACCGCCATCGATAGAGCGCGAACGATTCCGGAGTTATTGCAAAATGCCGGAATGGAATCAGCGCTGAACTATGACGAAGTGTATGAAGGGAAATCCTCGTGGCGATTGTTGCCATCCTTCGATCATCCTTCAGATCCTGCTCATCTAACCGTCTCCGGAACCGGCCTGACTCATAAGGCCAGTGCAGAAAATCGCGCGGCCATGCATCAAAAAGAGGCGGTTACTGTCACAGACAGCATGCGCATGTATCAACTCGGCATGGAGGGCGGGCGTCCGCCACAAGGCAGTATCGGTGTGCAGCCTGAGTGGTTTTACAAGGGCGATGGATCGATTCTGAAGGCCCACGGGGACGAGCTGATGGTGCCGTCATTTGCCGATGATGGCGGCGAAGAGCCCGAGATTGCCGGTACATATGTCATTGCGCGGGATGGCCAACCATACCGCGTTGGGCTGACCATCGGGAACGAATTTTCCGACCATGTTATGGAGCGGAAAAATTATCTCTATCTGGCGCCATCGAAGCTGCGAGAATGTTCGCTCGGTCCGGCATTGTGGATCGATCCGGAACCATTTGCGGATGTTGCAGGTACTATTGCCATCGAACGCCAGAATGCAATTCTGTGGAAGGCCAAAATCTATTCAGGCGGGAACAACATGTGCCACTCGATCGCCAATATCGAACACCACCACTTCAAATATGAATTGCATCGAAGACCCGGAGATGCGCACATTCATTTCTTTGGCGCCGATGCCTTCAGCTTTGGAGAGAATGTGCGCCTGCAGGATGGCGATGTAATGGAAGTCAGCTTCCCAACTTTCGGAAGACCATTGAGAAATACCCTGAAAATTGCCGGCAAAGGGCAGAATTTGATAAGTGTTCAGCGACTCAGCTAACGAACCAGGTAGCTTTGTAAACCCTTAAGACCGGTCAGCCCGTTTCCAACTGAGGGCATCGACTAGTTTGCTACACTCTGTAGCGTCGCACGGCATTCTACTTCCAACAGCGTCAATAACTGCTCTATATGTATCATTTGAGTTCGGAAATTCACAGGATTGATCCGGAACCATGTTTTGCCTTTCAATTCTGTTGTCGAAATCCAAAACTTTCCGCTCTTCTCCACTCTTTCTACCACCAGCGCATGCAGCCTCTTTGAATCTCCTTGATTCAAATTCCCAGCGCGATAACGAATGCAAATAGCAGACATCGGAGGATTACTTGCCGCTTCAAACTCCGCATGATTGGCAACAAGTGAATACAAGTGCTGTGCCTGTCGCACATTATTGTCAATCCATTCGCCGATTAGTCGAGCCCCGTACCTCTTGAAGCTCATCCATACCTTCAGGCCACGGAAGCGTCGCGATTGCTCAAAGCTGTGCACATAATATTGATAGCGCTCCTTGCCCTGATCCATCTCGTCGGTCAGGTAGGACGGCTTCATTCCAAAGGAAGCCGTCAAGCGCGTCTCATCCTTAACCAGCAATGCTCCCGCGTCCAGAGGCGCATAGAACCACTTGTGAGGATCGATCGTGATTGAGTCAGCCAACTCCAGGCCCCTGTCACGAAACGGATGTTCGTTCGATAACAGCATTCCTCCACCATAGGCCGCGTCAGCATGGAGCCACATCGATTCTCGGTCGGCAATTTTGCGCAACTCGCGAATCGAATCGACTGCCCCAGTATTGGTGGTTCCGAAGATTCCCACAATACACATCGGACGAACACTCCGCTTTTTGTCCTCAGCGATGGCAGCTTCGAGTGCATCCAGACGCACACGAAACTCTGCATCTGCAGGCAGCGCCCGCAACGCCGTTCGACCTAAACCCACAGCATCCACGGCCTTGTCTACTGAGACATGCCGTTCTTCCGATGTGTATACTGCCCAGCGGCCCTCGATGCCATCTTGTTGTGCACGATCGCCAGAAGCCCAGTCGCGGGCCAACTTCAATCCAATGAAGTTGGCCATCATGCCTCCGCTTGTGAGATTGCCACCCGCTTGCTGACCATAACCGACAAGGCCAGTAAGCCAGGATATCGTCTGCCGCTCCATGGCCACTCCAGCGGGGCCGATTGAATAGGCGCCAATGTTCTGGTTAAGAGCCGAACAGATGAAATCAGCAATTACGCCCACAGGATTCGGCGAAGGTGTAATCAATCCCATGTAGCCCGGGTGCCCAACATGTGTACAAAACGGAAGCAGCTTTTCCTTAATTTCCTTCAAGACTTGCGCAGTGGGACTTGAAGTCTCCGGCAGAGGCTCGTCAAACAAACTGGTGAGAAACTTAGGCTGCACATCTGGAAAAACCGGCATCTCCTGAATATGTTCGAAGTAGTCCGCCAGCAGGTCCACTACCTGCTGGCCAATTCCTCGAAACTCATGTGGATCCATGGAGCACTCCTAATCTTGGAGTGTACTTGAAGGCACTGACCAGAAATGGTCGCAGGGAAGCTGCGACTACAGTTTCACGGCTGGGAAATCTTTAGAAAGACACACGAATCCCTAGTTGAATTTGCCTTGCTGCCAGCGCGGTTGAGACTGTACCGAAGAGGTTGCTGTTTGCCATATCTGCGTTGACCGGTCCTAGATTTGGGTGGTTGAACAGGTTCAGGAAATCGAACCGGAATTGCAGATTCGATTGCTCTCCCAACCATGGTAGATGGGTGTTCTTCAGGAGGCTGGCATCAATCTGCGTGAGTCCAGGATTGCGGTAGATGTTGCGCTTGAGGCTGCCCTCCTGGCCTGTGGCTGGCGCTGGGAAATCGGTGGCCGTGAAGATTCCATTCTTATAACTGGATCTGCCGTGGGAGCCGGTAAAGTCTTTGGCCGGCGCGTTCGGTATGTCCCAGTTGAGGCCATCGAGATTGTAGTCCCCCGGATTAACCGCGGCTGTAGGCGGATTGGTGTTATACACCCAGAATGGAGTCCCACTCTGTAGCGCCATAATGCTGGAAAGCTCCCACCCTGAAGTCAGCACGCGTCCTATGCCACTCTGGAGACCAGGTATTACGTAGAGGCCAGATAGAGAGAACCGCTGGCGGACATCCCAGTTGGCATCGCCCCAATAGCTGAAATAGGCATTCTGGTCGGGAATATTGAGACCGGCATCCTGATCGAAGCGAGTATTCGCCTCCGGGTAGCTCTGCGCGTGGGAAAGCGTGTAAGAAGCCTGGAAATTGGCCCGCTGCCCATATCGACCGCGCACGCTCAGAATCATAGCGTGATAACTGGCAGCATTAGGATTGTTTACGTACGTTATAGTTCCAAAGTTAGGGTTCAGACGGTTGATGGTTTCTCCACCTCCGCCGATTACCGCTCCGCCGGCATAGCGGTTTACGTCGGCGCCACTCAGTCCGTTGTAACTTTGTGACCCCGAATAATTGGCGCCGGCTACGAGGTTCCAGGGCAACTGTCGCTCAACGCCGATCACAAAATTCACGGCCAGTGGAGCGGTAAGGTTTCGCGCCAGGGAGTCAACTGCCGATTGAATGCCCGTGATGCCTCCCGCGGGGTTCAGAGAGTTCGCGGGAATCGGGGGAAGAGGATAGTTGAAAGGATAGGTTCCCGATGGCGCGAGCGCGAAAATAGGCTGCACAGGGCAGTCGGGTGGGTTCGGGCAGCCAGTTGTAAAGGTCGGGCTGATGACACCTGGCGGGTTGTTCCGCATCTCGTCGACGCTCTGGCCGAGCACGACCCAGTCGCGAAACACGCCGACTCCGCCGCGTATGCTCCATAGGCCGGAGTTCGAGGGATCCCATGCAACGCCGATTCGTGGGCTCCAGAAATTCGACATCGAGTTGGCAAACACGCCTGAAACTGGACGCACAATCGCATTGGCCACCTGCTCGGGGAAAGTGCTGCCGGAGCCCAGAAGCAGGCTGCTGAACTGGAAGCCGCTATTCCCCCAGGCGGTGTGATTCGTGAAATTGTCCCAGCGCAAACTGAGAGTGAGCAGCACGTTCGATCTCACCTTCCAATCGTCCTGCGCGTAAAAGCCGAAGGGGTTGGTTTGCCCGCCAAAGACGACCTTTCCTGCCATCCCAGTCAAAGGATCATAGGCGCCAACCGTCTCGTTGACGGGATTGTCTTGCACCAGTTGCACAAGGTCGGCGAAGACGAAGCCAGGGCGCACATTGACTGGCGTGAAGTCACCGTGCTCAATAGCATGGTCCCCGGTATATCCAAACTTGAAGCTGTGTTTGCCATGCGCCCAGTTCAAAATGGCCCGCCAGTTGTAGTTGGGTCCTCTATACTCGCCCGGTCCCCATCCTCCGCCGATGTGAAAGCCTTCGCTGCCCTGGCTCACTGTAATCTCAGGGACTTTCAGGTTGGCATCCTGACCATTTGCCCCGCCGACGCTGGCAAAGGCGAAACTGCCTTCCGCCAGGAGATGAGGACTGAACGTGTGGGTATAGTCCGCCTGGCCGTAGCGGTTCCTCATGATATCCAGCGCGCCTAATCCCTTGCGCGGTGAAGCCTGCTGCTGGTCGAAAGAATCGTTGTAGTAGCTCAGGTAGATGCGGTCGTTGTCGGTGGCATAAAAATCGCCGCGGAAGTTATATTGCAGAGCATTGTAATAAGGACTGAACACAAAGCTGCCTGAATCCAGCACAGGCAGACTGCATGGAATGGTAGTTGAGCCGTTGACGGGAATGCTTGTCTGTCCTGGCGCGCATCCATTGCTGCCCAGTAGATAGTTAGAGGCAGTGGTAGCCACACCCGTGGACTTCAGATAGATGGCTGGGTATTGCGTGAGAGCCTGTGTCCCAACCGAATTAGTAAAATTCTGCTGCGCCCATGAAACAAATTCCGGGGCCTCGAAGGTCTGCGTGCCCTGCTGTTCAGGAGTGCTCGACCATAACTTCTCAAAATCGGCAAAGAAGAACACTCGATTCTTGATGACGGGACCACCGAGCGTTCCTACAAGGTCTTTGCGCGAGAATGACGCAACTGTGGTTTGGAAATCAGGAGTCGCCTGTAAATCCTGATTGGTGAAAAGCAAGCTGCCCGTTCCGTGAAACTGGTTGGTTCCTGATTTGGTAGTTACCTGGATAAGAATGGAACTGCCAAGTGAATTTTCCGCGTCCCATGAATTCGTTTGCAAAGAGGCTTCCTGAACAGCGTCTGGAACTGGCGCCAGAATGATGTTGCCATTCTGAACGGGACTGGTCACGTTCATCCCATCCACCATGACCAGGTTGCCTGTATAGCTGCGACCGTTCGCACTCAGTTGTGGCGTCTGCGTGCCAAAGTTGTCATTCCCTCCGCCTGGCGCAGTACCCGCAGCGCGCACACCTGCTCCCACGACACCGGGAGTCACGGCCAGCACATCCCAGAGATTCCGGTTCAATTGAGGCAGATCGCGCACAGTGGCAGCAGGCAGCGTTGTCTGCAGGCGAGTCTCATCCGGATCCAGCGTTGGCGCTTGGCTGGTCACAGTGACCATTTGAGAGCTCGACCCAACGGCGAGACGGACATTGATGCCTTGAGTCTCTGAAGTCCCCAGCGTCAAGCTGACCTCAGTCTTATTGAAGCCGCTGGCTTCTGCCGTGACGATATAGTGACCGGGCTGAAGGCTGCTGAAGCGGTAATTGCCGGCGTCGCTGGTCGTGGTGGCTGCAACTACGCCTGTATCCACATTGCGTAACTGAATCGACGCCCCATTGATGACGGCCCCGGTTGGGTCAGAGACAATCCCCTGGATATTGCTGTTGTATTGGGCATAGACACTCAGGCTCGAGACCAGGAACAGCAGGAGGGATAGTCTCGCGAACCGATGCAAAGAGACATGCGCAATCATGACCTCACCTCAAATCGTGCAGAATGAGTAAACGATTACTAACCAAGCGCTATATGAAACTCCGCTTCTGCGCTTCCGATCATATTTTTCCCGGTCCGTCCGGTCTTTTGTGCTCGACCTTCTACCGCTAGAAGGTCAATCGGCCTCCAATTTGCCAGTTACGCGGCAGTTGCTGCGCCGTCGCCCGGCCGAATGTGCCGTCAGCCTGGTTAATGTCAAACCCTGTAAGATTCACCCGATTGAAGATGTTGTAGAACTCGAAGCGCACCTGGAAACTGACCCGCTCAGTAATCGGGGTGTTCTTGTAAAAATTCAGATCGGTCTCGAAGAAATCGGGCGACCCGAACTGGTTGGCTTTTTCGTTGCCCTGCGTGCCGAAGGCCGGCTGCGCGAACTGTCCGGCCGAAAAAGCTCCGGCAAGATAGGCTGCCTTGGATGTGTGCATGTTGTAGTTGGCCACATCCGGGTAGTCCAGGCCAACGCCCGCAACTCCGCTGGTATCGCCGTCAGCATTGTAGTCGCCGCTGCCAGGTGCAAAGCCTACCGCTGGATTCGACGGCGATGGACACGGTGGAGCGCCTGCGCTCGTGTTGCTGCAGACAGGCTGGAAGGAGGCCGTCGTCCATACCATCGAGGGATAGCCACTCTGAGCGACGACCACACCGCTAGTCCCCCAGCCACCAGTCAGGAGTCCAATGGCGCCTTTCCCGTTATTCATGCCGGGGAGTTCGTAGTTCAACGCAAGAGAAAAACGGTTTGGGACATTCCACGGTGACGGTCCGTAATACTGCGACGGATCGGCTTCCGCCGGATAGGCCGATGCATCGTCTTTGGAACTGGAATGTGTGTATGAAGCATCGAAGAAGCTGCGTCGGGCGAACCGCCCTTTGAATTCGAAGTAGATGCTCTCATAGTTGCTATAGCGGTCGTTGGTCGTATATCCAATCGAGCCGAAGCTGTGATTCAGGCGTGTGGGGGCGAGACTATTGTTTTGAATCAGGTCTCCGGCGAAGGCATTGATGTCCTGACCGTAACTGACAATGCCCGCCTGGTTGCCGCCGCCAACCATGTTATAGCCGTGTGACCCTGAATAGCCCACGCCTGCGGAAAGGTTGTTCCCGAGCTTCTGCTCCACGCCAAGCGACCAGATGAGGGCCCGCGGGGAGTCCAGATTTGGGTTGATCGCCCCAATCCCGAAATTCGCGCCAACGATACCCCCTTGTGAATTCAGACATCCATTCGTCCCAAGGGTTGGACAAATCGGCGAACCTGCCAGCGCCGGATACGTGAACCCAAAGGGAGGCTTGCCTCCGGTGCCCAGCACAAAGAGCGGAGGAGTGGCCGTGCCCTGAGTAAAGTTCGGTGTAATCGGCCCCGGCGGGCTGCCACGAAATTCTTCCTGCACGTTGGCTTGTGTCAGCCAGTTGTTAAACAGGCCGATTCCACCACGAATAACGGTTGCGCCTTGCCCTGTGATGTCCCAGGCGACGCCGGCGCGGGGACTCAACAGATTGTTGATGGCATGGTTGAGTGCATTGTGCGTTGCCTTGGCAAAGCCGGTTGCCACTTGCTCCTGGGGCGTCTGGCCAGGCCCAAGATAGAAGTTCCCAAATACGGTGGTTGCGCTCTTCGACCAGGGATTGCCTTCGTCATCCCAGCGCAGTCCCACTGTCAAGGTGAGATTTTTCCGCGCCTTCCAGGTGTCCTCGGCAAAGAGTCCCCATGTGCGGGAAGCAGCGTCCCAGGACCAGAGCACGGGTTTGCCTGCAATCGGGTCATACATTACATGGTTTTCGCTCGTAGGAGCATCCTGGGCAAGCGTCAGCAAATTGTTGAAGCTGAACGTGGGTTGAGACCAGGGCCCCTGGAAGGGCTCCACGTCATCGCCATACCAGCCTTCATAGCCAAATTTCAGGGTGTGCGCGCCACGCACATGGGTCAGCACATCGCGCCAGTGATAGTTATGCTGGATGAAATCGCCCTGCGCAAAACCTACGCCGAACGCCTGGCCGCCCTCAGTGTTGATGCCGGTTACGCCGATGGAGGGAATGGAGTAATCCTTTGCTCCGCTGCCCAGAACACCTTCTACTCGGTTGGCGCCAAAGATCGCCTCATTGACCGTTGTGGCGGAAAAGTTGTGGGTCCAGTTGACCTGGAAAGCGCGCTGCCAGTTATTGTTTAACGCTGAAAAATCCGGAATAGCGGACGCCGCGCCATACGTCAACACCGTGCGGTAAAAGCTGCCATAGATGCGATCGTTCTGGAAATACTTGTCGGCTCGCACGAAATACTGGGTCCCATTGCGGACCTGAGGTGCGCTGAAACTGCCCTGATCGACAAGGGGCAAATCGCATGGCAGGTTGTTCGTGGAAGGTGTGCCGCATCCCGGAATGCTCGATCCCGTGGATATCGCGCTTATGCCGCTTACATTGGTCGGCAAATAGGTGGAGAGCACATGTGTGCCTACGGTATTTAGGTAATTCTGAGTTGCCCAGGTGATGAATTGCGGATCGGCAAAGGTAATCAGCGAATTCGTGGCCAGCGAAGACCGCAAAGGCTCGATGGAAAAGAAGAAGAAGAACTGGTGGTGAGGAATAATCGGTCCGCCAACAGAGAATGACATGTTATTGCCGTGGAACGGCAGGTACTTGTGACCAGTGAAGTGTGTGGTGGCGAACATGTTCTGGTAGTAATACCAATCGGCGGCCGAACCGTGGAACGTGTCGGTGCCCGACTTGGTAGTCATTACCTCCTGCACGCCGGTGGCGCGGCTGTATTCGCTTGAATAAGTGTTGACCTGGACGCTTGTTTCCTGGATGGATGCAGGATCCGGAGTGAGATTCAGAACGCCCTGGCGGATTCCACTGGTGACATCGAGGCCGTCAATCACATACATGTTCGACATCTGCCCCTGGCCATTGGCGCTCGCATCGACCTGAGTCTCGGTGGAGTAGTTATCCACGCCCGAACCTGGAGTGCCGGCTTTGCCGGGTTGTCCGCCGCCCATAGTGCCAAGGCCGGAAACGCCGGGAGCCAGCGTCGTCAAAGTGACGAGGTTGCGGCCGGGGATCGGTAGTTCGCTCACCGCACTGTTGTCGAGTGTGAGTTGGTTGCGGCTGTCAGCCGTATCAACTATTGGCGTTTCTCCAGTCACAGTGATGGCTTCCGTTGCCGTGCCGACTTTCAGCGTCAATGGAATGCTCAGGTTCTGTTCTGTAAGCAGATTGACTTCGGCCTCGGTTTTGGCAAAACCGGACGCTTCCACCGTGATCTTGTATGGGTCAGGAGCAAGACTCACGAAACGGTAGTTCCCTGACTCGTCTGAAGTAGTCGTGGCGGTGACCCCGGTGGATTGATTGACGAGGGTTATCCTGGCGTGCGGCAAAACCGCACCGGTTTCGTCGCGTACCACACCCTGGATGCTGCCAGAGAACTGCGCGAAGCAGACAGGGGAGGCAAATAGGAGGAAGAGCAGCAGACGGACGCAAACGAGTAGAGGGGAAAGACGGCCTCGCATATCGGGCCTCCTAGCAAACGTTTACTCTGATGGAGAAACACATATACTGTGCCAACATCCTCACTGTCAAGAACTTTCTGGATTGCTGATTTGCCGTTTACAGCATAGTTACAAAAAGCTTTCGTGAGCCTTACAAGTTCTCAGCATCACGTCTTCTGCCAGCCTTTGCCGGGAACCGCGCCGACTCCTTCTCGCAAAGTGAGAAGCTGGTTTGCAGCGACGCCTGCAAATTTCTCATGCAGGCCATTTGGCCAGAAGACTTCGATATCTGCCGACGTTGATGGCCCTAAACCGAAGTGCAGACGCGGATCATTCACGGAGTAAAAACTGGATTGGCTGGTCAATGCCTGCGCCTGCGCTTTGCCTCCATAGCGCACGATCACGCGCGCTCCCACCGCGCTGCGATTGGACTTGACGCCTTCGAGTTTCACTTTGAGCCAGTTATGCTTCCCGGCCATGTCATTGCGTAAAAGTGACGGTGGCTCGTTGAGATTGACGATCAGGATGTCAAGGTCCCCATCGTTGTCGAAATCGCCAAATGCACAACCCCTGCTGCAATGCGCCTCGTGAATGGCTGGACCTGCTTCCTTATTGAGCAGCTCTTCGAATCGCCCATTGCCAAGGTTACGGAAGATCACGCGCGGCATTTTATTGGGGTACTGCGGCAGCTTCCGCTCGACCTCGGGATATACGTTGCCGGTCGCAATGAAGATGTCCGGCCAGCCATCGTTGTCGAGGTCCACAATCCCCGTACCCCAGCAGATATAGCGGGTCTCGACGCCGACTCGGGTGGAACGGGTCACTTCGTCGAAGTTGCCCTTTCCATCGTTGTGGTAGAGGCCATTGGCATCGTCGGCGAAGTGCGTTTTGAACAGGTCCAGGTGACCGTCGAGATCGTAATCTCCGATGCCCACGCCCATGCCCGCCTGCTCGGCCCCGTCATCGCTCAGGGCCACTCCGCGTACAACTCCTTCTTCGCGGAACGTGCCGTCGCGGTTATTCATAAATAGAAGGCTAGGGGTGGAGTCGCAGGCTACATAAATGTCCTGCCATCCGTCTTCATCCAAATCTGCGGCGACTACGGTCATGCCGTAACTTTCGGTGGCCTTGTCGACCCCGGCCTCCCGGCTCACATCCGTGAATGTTCCGTCTCCATTGTTGCGGTAGAGGGAATGGTGACCGAAGGGAAGGCCGCGCGGACCGCACTCCACAGGAATGCCTTTCCAGTTGCAATTTACGTTTTGTCCCGGCACCGGAGCGTGCTCGAAAGAGAAGCGCACGTAATTGGAGACAAACAAGTCGAGATGGCCATCGCGGTTGTAATCTACAAAGCTGCAACCCGCGCCCCAGCGAGGCTCTTTGCTCAGCAGTCCTGCGGCGCTGGTCGCGTCCGTGAAAGTGCCATCGCCATTGTTCCGGTAGAGACGGTTCTGGCCGTAGTAAGTGCAGAAGATGTCTTCAAAGCCATCATTGTTGTAATCCCCTACACATACTCCGGACGCCCAGCCGGTCGCCTGCAACCCAGCTTTTTCCGTAACGTCAGTAAAGGTTCCATCGCGGTTGTTTTTGTAAAGACGAGCGACTGCGTCGGGCTGGTTTTCCCCCAGACGGGTACCGGTCAGCAGGAAAATATCCATCCATCCGTCATTGTCGTAATCAATGAAGGCGCAGCCGCAGCCCGTCGCCTCCAGAATATATTTCTTGCTGGTGTCTCCGCCGTAAATCACCGGCGCCTTCAACCCCGCAGATGCCGCAATGTCCACAAAGTGCGCATCGAAAGGGCGGCCCGAGGGTGCGGGCCGGGCCAGAGGCTTGGCCTTGTGGTCAACCACGCCTTGCGCGAACAGGCGTCCCGAGCTGAACGCGACCAGAGAACTGAGAGAAGACTGCAGAAAGCTGCGCCGTGTGGGGGTCATCCGCAAGTGTGTCCTTCATAGCAGTCAGAATAGAAGCAGGAGTTCATAGATTATGGCTCGCTTGAGGGCCGGCTGGCGTTCCGTGTGGGGGGACTATCTTCGACGAGCATGTACCGGTTATGTTCCCGCTCGTCCTTTGTGCTCTCGGCCCGCAACTCCGCCAGCCGCTTGAGAAGGTCGGGAATCTGGGCCGTATTGCCGCTCTTGCGCAGCGCCTGAATCAGATGGTAGACGGCTGTCTGATCTTTTGGATTAATACTGATGGCCTGACGGCACTGTTCGGCAGCGGCCTGGTTCTGACCGATTATCAGGTACAGTTTCGCCAACACGTCATGAGCATCCGCCAGGCTGGGTTGCAGCGAGACTGCCTTCTTTGCCGAACGCATAGCCAGTTCAAACTCCTGCGTGCCGGGGTCTGCTCCGTTCTCGACGAGAATATCAGCTTGCAGATAGAGCAGAAGCGGGTCGTTGGGCTTACGCGCCAGCTTTGCCTGCACTGTTGTCAGAGCGCGGCTGTAATCATGCTCCTGCACGGCTGCCAGGCCCTGTGCCGCGGAACTCAGAGATTGGCTGGGATCCAATTCATAGGCTTTCTCGAAATCGGCTTCCGCTTTGGTGTAATCCGCCAACTGCACATATAGCACTCCACGCGCCAGATAGAGCGGAGATGCCGTGGACAGCACAGCCATGCCGTCCGTGATGACGTCAATGCCGACCTGAAACGACTGGTGGTTATAGGCAAGGTTCGCAAAGTCCAGATAGAGATTCACATTGTGCGGATCAAGAATAATGGCCTGCCGAAGCGTGCTCACCGCCCGGGGAGTGTCGCCGGAATCTTCGCTGGCAGATGAGAAAAGCTCCAGCGTCTCAGCATCTGAATCCTTCACGGCCATCAGCGGCTGCAGCGTAGCCAGGGCATCCTGCGGCTTGTGTGCCGTGAGCTGAATGGAAGCAAGCAGGCGACGCTCGCCAGGATCATCGGGATGAAGGGCGAGCGCACGCTGGAATACAGTTGCCGCCTCGTCGAAACGGCGCAGCTTCATCAGGCAGGTGGAATAGGCGTGGAGCGCATCAATCTGCGAGTCGAGCAGGCTTCCCGCCTTTTCAAAGTTGGCGACCGCAGGTTCACAATGGCCACGCTGGTACTCCAGAACAGCCAGCATTGCATGGCTTGTCGGATCGTTCGGGCGCTGCTCCAGGACGCGATGCAAAAGCGGAATGGCGGCTTCGCCTCCTGTGTCGTATTCGATCTGCGCCGCTCCCTCCAGCGCCTGCAGATAGTTCGGCGCCAGGCTCAATGCATGCTGATAGGCCGCCAGCGCTTCTTTCTTATGTCCCTCTCCAGAAAGAGCAACCCCCTGCAAAGACCACAGACGGGGATCATTGGAAGACCGCTCCAGCGCGGGTTGAAGCAACCGCAAAGCCTGCTCAAATTGTTGAGCGCGCAGGGCGGTAATGATGGAAGAGGTGGGATCGTCTGAGGTCTGCGCCCGGGTGCTGGGAATGAAAAAGAGCAAAAGCACAAACAATGCGCAGCGCATCAACCGTATGCTCGATACCGTGGTTCTTACCCGCTCCACAAGCAGGTTGTCACATCTCCGCATCATTGGGGCAAGACCCGTTTCAGAAAAACCCGCACGCAAAGGTATGTAGCTATCCTGAGAAAACGTCTACTATAATACCCGTTCCGTTTCCAGCGGAATCGCGAACGGAGGTTTCGCATGTGGTTCCAGCGCCCCCTCTCCCGGCGGCAGTTCATATCTTCTGCGGCTTCCCTTGCAGGAGCCTCATATCTGGCACGGCCATTGTTCGGTTCACCTGTGGGCGCTCTGGGCTTGTTCTCCGACGCGCCGGCCGATTCCTGGCGCGATCAAGGGGTGATAAACCTGGCCTCGTCGCCCCACGCAAAACTTAAGACAGTCCCTGTACGCGCTGTCACCATTCAGGAAGGCTTCTGGTCAAAGCGGCGCGCGACGAACGTTAACTCAAGCATTCCCAGCATGCACGCCGAGCTGATTGAGCACGGACGCATGGACAACTTCCTGCGCCTCGCGGGCAAATCGAGCGCGCCACAACGCGGCCCCGTTTACTCCGACTCCGACATGTACAAGTGGATTGAGGCAGTAGGGTTTGTGCTGCAGTCCGAAGACCAGCCGCAGCTTCGCCAACTCGCCCAGACCGACATCCGAGAAATCGTCGCCGTTCAGGAGCCTAGCGGCTATCTCAACACTTATTATGTGCAGGATCGCGTCAGCGAACGGATGCTCTGGCAGACACAGACCACCGGCCACGAGCTCTATAACATCGGACATCTGCTGCAGGGCTCCATCGCCTACTATCGCGCAACCGGCGATCCAATGCTGCTCGAAGCCGGAATGCGGTTTGTCGATAATTTCCTGCTGCCGAATTACGGCCCCGGCAAGAACCAGAAGCCTATCGTCGCTGGACATCCGGAGATCGAGATGTCTCTGATCGAGCTGTACCGCACTACAGGCAATCACAAGTATGTCGATCTCGCCGGATACATTTTGCAAGGCGATCCGCGTGTGCCTCTTAATCCGCGCCAGATCACATACATGTTCTGCGGAATTCCCTTCACTTCGCGCACGCATCTTGAAGGCCATGCCGTTCGCGCGATGTATGCCTGCTGCGGCGCCACCGACTACTACCTCGAAACCGGCGATCCATCCTATTTCAAAACATTGCAGACACTTTCAGATGATCTGATCGAGCATCAGCTTTATGTCACCGGAGGCGTTGGGGCGCGCAGCGAAGGCGAGGCCTTTGGCGACGCTTATGAATTGCCCAATGCCCGTGCCTATGGGGAAAGCTGCGCCGCCATCGGCAACATGATGTGGAATGCCAGGATGCTCGCGGCAACCGGGAAAGCCCTCCACGCCGACGTGATGGAGTGTGCTCTCTACAACGGCATCAACTCGGGAATGTCACTCGATGGCCGCACGTATTGCTACCGCAATCCGCTGGCCTATGATCCCATTGCCGATGCTGGAGACCGTCACACGCCCAGCGGCAGGATTCGCAATCCATGGTATGACACCACCTGCTGCCCGCCGAACCTTGAGCGCACCTTTGCCAGTCTGCCCGGCTACTTCTACAGCACGGCCAGCGACGGCATCTATGTCCACTTCTACGACAATTCTGAGCTGCGGTGGAAGCTCGACAGCGGCAACCCCATCACCATCACCCAGACCACCCGCTACCCGTGGGAAGGCGATATAGCAATGCGCGTCTCGCTGGCACTGCCTGAAGAATTCACACTGTCCGCGCGAATTCCAGGATGGAGCCGGCGCACTTCAGTGAAGGTCAACGGCAAGCTTGCCGGACAGCCGGTCGCAGGCGAGTATCTCGCTCTGCGCCGCACCTGGACAGCCAATGACCTGGTTGAGATCAGCTTCGATATGGAGCCGCAGGTCATCCACGCCAACCCCGCCGTAGCCGACGACACGGGACGAATCACCATGCAACGTGGGCCAATCATTTTCTGCATGGAGCAGCTTGATCAGGCAGAAGAGGCTCCCGATCAGTTCCCGCTTATGTCAGCCAAACTGGCCGGGGACACCTCCTATAAATATGAGCCGAATCTGCTGGACGGAGTCGGTACTCTTGAACATTCCGGCGCCATCGAAGAAACAAGTTCTACAGCCGCACTCTACAGCGCTGGTCAGATAAAAAGAAGCGCGCGCAGTACCTCGCTGAAGCTGATTCCTTACTATGCGTGGGCAAATCGCGCGTCTTCGTCCATGCAGGTCTGGATACCCTACATCGAAAGCTGAGCCACACAGGAGATAACTCTTAGTGAAAACATCCCGCAGACAATTTCTGAAAACCGGAGCGGCGGTGGGAACTGCCGTTGCTCTAGGACGCTCGGCGCGTGCGTTCGCCGATCTTCCGGTTAAAGACGCCGTCGTTCCCGAGATTTCTCAATTCGCCTATGCCAATGTCCAGTTGCTCGACGGCCCTATGCTTGACCAGTTCAATCGCAATCACGCCTTCTTTCTCGCGCTCGATGATGACCGTCTGCTCAAGCCGTTCCGCCAGCGCGCCGGATTGCCTGCTCCGGGCGAGGACATGGGCGGCTGGTACAACTTTTCTCCCGACTTCGATCCTCCTAAAAATATGACTGGCTACATTCCCGGGCATAGCTTCGGCCAATATCTCTCCGGACTTGCTCGCTCCTATGCCGTCACCGGCTCGAAACCAACTCAGGAAAAGGTGCAGCGGCTGGTGCGCGGCTTTGCTGAGACCGTCACTCCTAAATTTTATGAAGGATATTGCCTTCCCGCTTACACGTTCGACAAGACAAACTGCGGCTTGATCGATGCGCACGAATTCGCAGCCGACCCGGAAGCTCTTGCCGTTCTCAATCACGCCACTGATGCCGTCCTGCCATTCCTTCCGGAGAAAGCGCTCACTCGCGCAGAGCAGGCCACTCGTCCGCACCCCAACATCGCCTTCACATGGGACGAGACATACACGCTGCCGGAAAATCTCTACCTTGCCTACAAGCGCGGAGCAGGCGACCGCTACCGCCAGCTCGCCACACGCTTTCTTCAGGACCACGATTACTTCGATCCGCTCGCAGCCCGCGAAAACATACTTCCCGGCGAGCATGCTTATAGCCACGTGAACGCGCTCTGCTCCGCCTTTCAGTGCTATCTCACTACAGGCAGCGAGAAGCACCTGCGCGCCGCGCGCAATGGCTTCGAATTCGTCCTCACTACACAGAGCTTTGCCACAGGCGGCTGGGGGCCAGACGAGACTTTCCGCAAACCCGACAGCGGTGATATGGGTGCAAGCCTCATCAGGACACATGCCAGCTTTGAGACGCCCTGCGGCGCTTACGGCCACTTCAAGGTCTCGCGTTACCTTCTGCGCGCTTCCGGCGACAGCCGCTATGGCGACAGCATGGAGAAGGTCCTCTACAACACCATTCTCGGAGCTTTGCCCATCCGGGAAGACGGCCACAGTTTCTACTACTCGGACTACAACGACTCTGCCAGCAAGTTTTTCCACGAAGACAAGTGGCCCTGCTGCTCCGGAACCTTTCCGCAAGTCACCGCCGACTACGGCATCAGTTCCTACTTCCGCAGTCCACGCGGAGTCTACGCCAACCTGTATGTACCATCAAAGCTCACCTGGAAACAGGGCAGCGCAAACTGTGTCCTCACGCAGCGCACCCAATATCCGCTCGTTCCCGAAACCAGCATCGAACTCCAACTGGATCGCTCTGAGACTTTCACCGTCATGTTGCGTATCCCTGCATGGGCCGGTCCGAAGACACGCATAACCGTCAACGGCAAGGCCATGCAGCAAGGGCTTGAACCCGGCAAATTCCTGCCCGTTTCACGGAGCTGGAAAAATGGTGATCGCATCGAGATCCAATTCGACATGCCCACGCGTCTCGATGCCGTGGACCCGCAGCACCCGGGCACAGTTGCGCTCATGCACGGCCCGCTCACGCTCTTTGCCATGGGAGACAAACCGATCCATACAACTCGCGCACAGATACTTGCCGTTCAGCAGCTCTCGCAAGGCTCCGATACATGGAAGATGAGCGATGTAGAGTTCAAACCCTTCTGGGTGATCGGGCGTGAGAAATACCGCCTCTATCACGATGTTTCGTGATCAGTGCTGCCGTTCAATGTCCCCGGAAGATCTGTACGAGCAACCAGGCATTCAGTCCCGCGATAAAACAAGCAACTGTATAGCCCAGGTTCTTGAGCCAACGTCGGTTAACAAATTCGCCCATCTTGTCCTTATCGCTGGTGAATGCAACCAGCGGAAATACCGCAAAGCTCAACTGCATGCTGAGGATGACCTGACTCAGAATGAGCAGATCAGCTGTACCTTGTTCGCCATAAAAAAAAGTCACGATTACCGTCGGAATAATCGCCAGCGTCCGCGTAATCAGACGGCGCAGCCACGGCGCCAGCCGTATGTCGATAAAGCCCTCCATCACTACCTGACCGGCGAGTGTGCCTGTAATGGTCGAGTTCTGGCCTGAGGCCAGCAGCGCCAAGGCAAACATCGTGCTTGCGCCAGTGAAACCGAGCATGGGCGTAAGCAGCTTATATGCGTCTCCAATCTCGGCTACTTCAAAGTGGCCTCCACGATGGAAGACCGCCGCCGCAAGCACAAGGATCGCTGCATTTACCAGCAATGCAAGCATCAGGGCGACAGCCGAATCAATGTTGGCAAAGCGAATCGCCTCGCGCTTGCCTTCGGGTGTGCGCGCATAATCACGCGTCTGCACAATGGACGAATGAAGATAAAGATTGTGTGGCATCACCGTAGCGCCCAGAATGCCAATAGCGATATAGAGCATCTCCCGGTTCGTAATAATCGACGGCGACGGCACGAACATCTTGTAGACCATCGCGGCCCATTCAGGGCGCGACAGAACAATCTCGATGCCGAACAACACGGCGATTGTTCCAATCAACGTAATCACCAGTGCTTCCAGATACCGAAATCCACGGTTCTGCAGCAGGAGAATGAGTAGCACATCCGTACCCGTCAGAATGACGCCCAGCAGCAGGGGAATGCCGAACAGCAGTTCCAGGGCAATGGCTGAACCGATGACTTCGGCCAAGTCGCAGGCGCAAATAGCCACCTCAGCAAAGAGCCACAGAAAAATCGTCGTAGGACGGCTGTAGTTCTCCCGGCAAGCCTGTGCCAGGTCCCGCTCTGTCGCCACCCCAAGCTTAAGAGCAAGGCTTTGCAGCAGAATCGCCGTCAGATTTGAGAGCATAATGACGAACAGCAGCGTGTATCCATACCGCGATCCGCCAGCGAGATCTGTCGCCCAGTTTCCCGGATCCATATAGCCAACAGAGATTAGGAACCCCGGTCCGGCAAACCCCAGCACCCGGCGCCAGAAAACGGGCGACTTCGTTAGCTTGACGGACGAAAAGACATCCGGCAGCGACGGCTTTCGTTGTTGGTCGAGTTCTTCGACGGATGGCATAATTTGCTTCTGTAAGGCTGGCTCGCCTTAGATGCAGTATGCCACAAGATGTTAACTATAGTTAGTAAGATTTTTATGCCGCGGTTCACGTGCGGTTAAAGCCCGCACCCAAACCCTGCTGGCTGCCGATTTTCCCAGCGTTACTGGTCCGTTCGGTGTCCGCACCAGCACTGTCTCATCGTAGTTCCGCCGCAAAACCCGAACGGGAACCTTGGGCCCGATTCCAAGCTGATGAAAAAACTCCAGCAGACGAGAATCCCGCTCATAAAGGCTGGAAACCACATAGTCCGCACCCTCAGCCGCCTCTGAAAGAGACTGAAATCCGCGACGCTGCATTTGCGTTGGTGTCAGGGGCAGAACTCCATTGCCGTGCGGACAATCGCCGGTTTTACCAAGTTTTTCAATGAGCTTGGCTTCGAACGCTGGCGAAATAGCATGCTCCAGTCGCTCAGCTTCGGTGTGTACCTGGTGCCATTCCATCCCGAAAATCTCTGTGAGCATGCGTTCCACCAGATGGTGACGCAAGGCTGTCCGGTGCGCCGCCTCTCGCCCTTTTGCGGTCAGCTTTAGGGCGCCTTCCCGGTTTGAATCAAGATACCCATCTTGCCGCAGGCGCTTTACTGCATTTGTGACTGCCGGAGGAGATACATCCAGCCACTGCGCCAAAAGAGCTGGAATTACTGTATGTCCTTCGCTCTCAGCCTCAATAATGGCTTTGAGGTAGTCTTCTTTTGAAACTGTGATTTCTTGTGACATCACAACAAGTTAACCACGGTGAAATATGCTATGTCGAAATTTTTAGCCGACTAGATTTCGATTGAGCAGAATGCTATGGCCTTCAGGCACCCTCACAATGCGTGAAGGCTGAAGAAAATCGACCCGTCCATCTGCATCTTTTGCCGGCCCTGTCACGTAAAATCGCTGCATGAGGCAGCGCCGCTCACCGAGCCGATCGATCGCTCAGTAACCGGAAGGGACGTATCAGGTAATAGAGGAAATGGAGCGGTTTCGGCAGTGAAAGGGCTGCGCGGTCTCTGTCATTTGGCTTAAGAAAATCGAACGAGAGAATGGCTCTGACGCGATCATTGAAGTCAAGTAGCTGAAAATTGTAAGGCACGAATCCAGGCGGACTACTGCCCGGCACGTCAAACAAGTGATCCTCGATATGTTGCGCCACCTTGCATGCGACAGCATCCGACTCAAAGCGCCATAGAACACTCTGAGCGACCGTTGCGCCAACGATTCTGTGCGCAAAGAGAACCCCGAGAGCGAGAGATCGCCATAGCCCCTGCTTTTTGGCTTCACTGATAATTTCTTCCCAATCAAGCTCAGGCGATGACTCAATCAGTTGGGCAACGTCGCAAATCCAGAGAAGACGTGACCAGAAGTGCCGGCTTCCGTGCATACAGAGAATAAACAGCGTAAGCTCAGGATCTATGTCCGGAACCTCGGCGCCTGCAAGCGTTGCCGTGCGCCGCCGTGACCATACCCAGTCCAAGCCTAGGTTGCGTCCATACCTCGGCTCAGTAAGTGCGAGCCTCCATCGAAGCTCGAGCACCATCCCGTCCACTTGCCGCTCAAAACGGTATTCGTAACAGCCTGGAATCGGAGTTCCGTCGACGTTTGCTGCTGTAATTCGTTCATAACCTCTTTCTACAAGAATCGTCATGGCTCTAATGAGGTCATGAATATGGATAAGTATGTCCAAATCGCCGGCGGTCCTCGCCGTAAGATCGTGGTAGGCAACTGCGCCTAATACGACGCCTTTGAAGGGCATTGCCGGAATGCTCTCGTCTTCAAATGCTTTGAGCACGGCTAGCAATTCTGCGGCATTCGCCATGTTGTGGAACAGATTGCGCTCGTACTCGGTCCGCAGGCGTTCCTGCACGATCAATGGAACTGCAGAGCCGCTGCCCGCTAGCCTGGAGTAAAGCATAGGCAGAATGCGATGCTCCCACGCGAGAAGGAGGACTGAGTCCCAGTCGCGGATTCGCTTTGCGAGGCGATGGATTTGTTCTGCATCGCTCGCCTTGCGGATGATCGTTCGCAACAGTTCACGCAGCTCGAAATCCACTGGCATCCTATCTCTCGTAGCGTTACTGCAAAGTTGCAATAAGTTGCAACTTTTATTTCGAAATTTAGTTAACACGCTGATTACTAGAAAGTACGAGCCGGTTACCCAGATGTATCTTGATAAAAGACACACACATGTAATACTTCAACATATCAAGTGCACGTGAAGCGACCTCCCCCGCCAAAGAGCTTACAGAGAGGTCAGGATGCAGGTAGAGCGAATCAGTTCAGATGCCTTGGTAGTAAACAAACTTCCCGACGGTTCAACAATTATTGTCGATGCTAAGAACGAGACGGTTTTCGCATTGAACGCGACAGCTGCCGCAGCCTGGGACGCATGCAGCGACCCAACAACGCTCTCCCAGATAACACAACAAATGCAAGGATCGCTTAATTCTAAGATCACCGAGCAATTCGCTGAAGAGGCAGTCCTGCAATTGCGAGAAAAGAACCTGGTGAGGACGCTGGGAAGGCAGCCGAACCGACGTCAGTTCATCGCGGCGCTGGGTGTTATTGCCGCATTGCCTGTTGTCACGTCCTTGCCGGTTACAGAACAGCGGGCATATGCGCAGCATGCTAAGTCTGCGCCTCCCAGCGGAAATGGTGGCAGTGGGGGCGGGCGAAGCCTACTTGATTGGCTCCTGCACTTGCTGGGGCTCAAATAAACAGCGCTTTGTCCGTGAGTGCCGGGAGGCAAGCTATTGCTTTCCAGGCATTTTCGTTAGCCCACTTCCAGTGTCATTTACGACAGGTTGCAAAACATTGCGACCTGTGCAGATTTATGTTCATAACAACAACTAAGTTACTAATAGCTGCACGCGCGATGGCGCATTGTTCAATTCAGCCTCATGTCCAGTAACTACGATTTCGAAGTGCATGCTTATGGTTGCGACATTCAGGTGGCCACAGACTCTCTGGAAACACTCGCCATGCTCAACCGTTACATACTCCCTTCTTTGCCGCGATCAGCCGGTATGGTGGATTGGCCTGACATTCATCTTCGCGTGGACCGAGCTGCTGATCGTTTTCAGTTGCAGGCAAATAACGCTCATATCGCTTCGGCAGATCAGGCAAGCGATCTTGTAACAAGCCTGGTACAGATACTTGACGATGCCGTGATCGAGCGCCTGACGACGTTGCGCGCCCTGCATGCAGGCGTCGTGCAATGGAAGGGACGGGCATTATTACTACCTGGCATGTCCCATGCAGGAAAGTCGTCGCTGGTCGCCGAGTTGTTGCGGAGAGGCGCCATCTACTTTTCCGACGAGTATGCGTTGGTCGATGCAAGGGGATGCGTGCATCCGTATCCGCGGCCTCTGCTCCTCCGAAATGGTCATCCTGAGCAGCATCCCATGCTCGCTGACGAGTGCGATGCTCCGATCGGAGATGCGCCTGCGCGAGTAGGCTGGATTATGGCACTCCAATATACGCCGGAATGCAGCTTCCGCATTACGCCTGTCACGCAAAGCGAGGCAGTTTTGACTCTATTGCAGAACACGCCACACGTTCTACCTGAGTCTCCAGGATTGGTAGATGCATTCCAACGCACCGTTTCTGAGGCAGCCTGTTACACAGGATGCAGAGGCGAAGCCGCTGACGCAGCCGACGAAATCCTCCGAATGATTGACGGCGCTTCCGCGTAAGATAGCCTGCTCGAATGTAACCGTTTCGATGCTTCCGAACTAGACATTAACAGGCATGCGAACAGCGCTGTGTATACTACTCCCTCGAATGCGGAGCTGGTGAGTTTGCCAACGGTTCAATCTATTCCGGCAGTTGTGATGATTTGGCCGCAGCCATTGGATCCCCTCCACTCACTCCTGCTGTCGGCACTGGTTGCGGCAATTCCCCTCATTGTTGTTCTTATTCTAATGGGGGGACTGCGGAAGAGCAGTTTGTTGGCTTCTGCTTGTGGGCTAGCTGGCACCATCGTTCTGGCGCTGGGTGTATGGCGCATGCCTGTATCATTGTTGAGTTGGAGTATCCTCTTTGGCCTAGCGTATGCCGTCTTGCCAATTTTGTGGATGGTCTTCGGAGGGCTGTACCTCTACAACCTGGCAGTAGCAACAGGATCCTTCGATTTGTTGCGTCAATGGATGGAAAACCATGCATCCGGCGACCCCTGTATTCAGGCAATGCTTGTGGCCTTCTGTTTCGGTGCGCTGCTTGAAGGCACTACAGGATTTGGAGCGCCCGTCGCGGTGACTGCTTTTCTTCTGGTGCGGTTCGGCTTCGAGCCACGCAAGGCGGTCATGCTTTCCTTGCTTGCCAACACGGCGCCAGTGGCTTTTGGCGGAATAGGCGTCCCAATCATTGCTTTATCCGGCGCGACCGGGCTCGACATTAACAAGCTCTCGGCTATGATCGGTAGGCAGTTGCCGTTCTTGTCCTTCATTCTGCCCGCATATCTGGCCTGGATGGTAGCGGGCCGCAAAGGATTGCGAAGGTGTTGGCCGGAAGCGTTGATAGCAGGCGGTAGCTTTGCGATTGTCCAATGCCTGGTTGCAAACCTATGGGGCCCCTATGCAGCCGACCTTCTCAGTTCTCTGGTTTCCATCGTCGCCGTGGTCGGATACAGGCGCATAGTTGCGGGCTCGCAAAAGAGCAGGGACACGGGTGAAAACAAGCTTTCCGCAAAATCAGTCGTTCTCGCTTGGCTGCCTTGGGCATTACTATCCGTTGTGATGGTGTTCTGGTCGTACTTCAAGCTGTTTCAGACTGGCCAGATTCTGATTCCGATTCCGAAACTCCACAATGGGGCGCTTATCACGCTCTACCAGAAATCTTACGCGGCGGTTTATGCGCTTCAGCCACTGGCGGCAGGAACCGGAATTCTGGTTTCCACTGTGTTGACCGCAGCCTGCCTGCGGGCAAAGCCGAAGGTTGTTTTGGAGTCAGGCGCCAGAACGCTGCAACAACTGAAGGTGCCCGGTCTTACCGTACTGTTCATCGTCGGTTTGACGTATCTCTACAACTATTCAGGAATGGCCTTCACATTGGGAGCCGCTCTCGCGCGAGCCGGATCCATTTTCCCGTTGGTGAGCAGTTATTTGGGATGGGTTGCCTGTTTCCTCAGCGGAAGCGACACTGCTGCCAACCTGCTTTTTGGCAATTTACAGGTCGCGGCGGCGCACCAATTACATTTGAGTCCGATACTGCTGGCTGCTACAAATTCTTCGGGCGCAGTTGCGGGCAAGATGATCTCGCCGCAGAACATCGCGGTGGGAGTAACGACCGTAGGTCTGATTGGACAGGAAGGGAAAGTACTGTACAGCACATTTTGGCACAGCGTGTTGATGGCGGTGGTGATTGGGCTGATTGCATGCGTGCAGGCGTATCTCTTTCCCGGCTTGTTGCCATAAGCGCGCAGCCGTTTTTGACTACAGGCAATGTTCTGTAACTCCTATCTTGTGGCGCGACCGTTCTGCTACTACACTTCTCCCCATGAAATTAACAGCCTCTAGTGTCCTCAAAATTCTTCCTGTTGTGTTGCTGACCGCCGCCATATCCACCCAGGCGCAGGAGTGGGCGAAGGCCCGTCTAGACGCCTCTCCACGTCACCACGAATATGTGCCGCTGAAGCATGGCAATCGCACCGTGCAGGCATTCGTCGTCTATCCCGAGGTTAAGGGCAAGGTCCCGGTTGTGATTTTGATTCACGAGATCTTCGGGCTTACCGATTGGGCCAAGGAGATGGCTGACGAAATAGCAGCGCAGGGATACATTGTGGTCGCCCCCGACCTGCTCTCCGGTTTCGGACCCAACGGCGGCGGCTCTGCTGAGTTTGCAGATCAGGATGCGCGAGTCAAGGCTGTATCAGGACTTGATCCCGACGGAGTCATGGCCGACCTCGATGCCGCAGCCGACTACGCGAAGCAAATTCCCGCAGGCAACGGCAAAATTGCTGTCACCGGCTTCTGCTGGGGCGGCGGAAAATCATTTGCCTTCGCTGCGCATCGCAAAGGCCTTTCCGCCGCGTTCGTCTTCTATGGCCCCGGCCCCGCGGACGTGTCTACCATCACCGCTCCTGTCTATGGCTTTTACGCCGGCAACGATTCGCGCATCGGGGCGACCATCCCGGCAACTACTGCGGACATGAAGGCTGCCGGCAAGAAGTACGAGCCTGTGACCTATGACGGAGCAGGTCATGGCTTTATGCGCGCCGGTGAAGATCCAACGAATACCAACCCTGCCAACAAGACTGCTCGTGATCAGGCATTTAGCAGGCTTATTACTTTGTTGAGGGAAATCTAACAAAACCCTACCTGCTCTTATATCCACCAGTTCGGCAACACGCATCGCGCGGCCCCTCTAATCGCATTTATGGCGAGTTGAGATGGATGATTGTACGATTTTTCGCGGTGGGCTGGAAAACCAACGGGGTTGACGTTGCAGGGAAAACGGAAGATTACTTTGTGAGTTGGGGATAACCCGGCAAGCTTGTGATAATAGACCCACTCCATGTGGGTCTCGATGCCTGATTCAAGGTCTCGATAACACTCCTGCAGATGCTTTTTGTAGAAGTCATGCTTGAAGAGAATAATCTGGGTCGTTACATTTGGATAAGTATGCCGGTGATATAGGTTTTGCCAAACGCGAGTGTCTGCCGCTGCGTCGAAATCTTCAGGGAGGCGGTTCAGCAGTTTTGTGAGTGCCGGAAACTTAAACCGGCCGGATATTTTGATCATATGTGATGTGGAAGTCCGAAGCCGGCTCTCTCTCAATCCCAAGTCCAGCATGCGCAGTTCCGCGTACCCATAATGGCCTCCCGGAGGGTACCAGTTGCAATCAAGGCTGATAAACTCAACCCCCTTTTTCTTCGGATTCTCTTCCGTTGCAATGGTCTTTAGGCTGTCAAGCGGAGATCCGGAATTTTCGATAAAGAGGATCTTTTGAATGCGGTTGTCGGAAAAATCGAGCCAATACCGGAGAGCGGCTTTGTAATCCTCGAGCCGTATTTTGGGATCGGCGCGCGTGAGTGGATATTGTCCAGCGCTGGGATCTATACATGCCGTCATCACTAAAAGGTATTGGTTCATTCAAAATCGTCCTTGTATCCAACATAATTAATGGATCATCGAAACGGCATCTGCGCGCTACGGTTTCGTCAGCTGTCGTTCTGTGTAAAGAGTCTTCCGCCATGCTTGGCAATTGATTGCCGCTCCGATAGATTGGTCGGGTCAGCACAGGAGCGCAACCGGAACGATGCTTCAGCTCAAAACATTGAATGACATTTTCTTCCTGACGGCCACGAGTTCGCAGCCGCGATGCGTCCTCTACATGGATGCGGCAGGGAAGTGGCAGGCGTTCTCCGGCATGCAGATGTATCAACGGGTGCGGGCGTTTGCGGAGGCGCTGGCGGGATGGGGCATCAAGAAGGGCGATCGCGTTGCCATTCTTGGCGAGAACCGCTGGGAGTGGGCCGTTGCTGACTTTGCCGCGCTGGCGATGGGCGTGGTGGATGTGCCTATCTATCCGACGCTGACGGCGCAGCAGATCGGCGCGCTGCTGGCTGATTCCGGTACACGAGTGGCCGTGGTCTCGTCGAAGCAGCAGTATGACAAGGTCGCATCGGTACGCAGCAAGACGGTCGTCGAGAAGATCGTCCTGATGGATGACGAGGGAGTGGCCGATGCGGTGTTGATGTCGTCGCTGCTGAAGGACGCGGACAGCCACGGAACCAAACGCGATGCGGTGTTTGATCGCGCAGCGTATGACGTTGCTCCCGATGATCTGGCGACACTGATTTACACGTCAGGCACGACGGGCGAGCCGAAGGGCGTGATGCTGACGCATGGGAACATCGCGTCGAACGTGAACTACTCGCTCGCCGGATTTGAGATTTCGCAGAATGATTCGTGCATCTCATTTCTGCCGCTGTCACACATCACGGCGCGTCATCTGGACTATGCGATTTACACGCGGCAAGCCACGGTGGCGTATTGTCCGAACTTCGACAAGCTTCCGGCTGCGCTGAAGGAGATTCGGCCAACCGTGCTCGTCGCTGTTCCGCGCGTCTTTGAAAAGGTGCGACAGGAAGCGGAGCGACAGGCATCGCTTTCCGGCGTGAAGAAGCGCATCTTCGGCTGGGCGGTGAAGACAGGCCAGAAGCATCGCGAGCAAATTCTGCGCGGCGACACGCCTTCGTCGCTGGGTTGGAAGCTAGCTAACAAGCTGGTCTTCAGCAAGATTCAGAGCGGCTTCGGCGGACGCGTGCGCTACTACATTGCCGGTGGCGCTCCGCTGGGCATGGATACGGCCAGCTGGTTTGCCGGTGTCGGCATCCGTATCCTCGAAGGCTACGGGTTGACGGAGACTTCGCCGGTGCTGGCGATCAATACGACGGCGGCCTACCGGATCGGATCAGTGGGCAAGCCGCTCCCGAATATCGAGTGCCGCATGGCTGAAGACGGCGAGCTGCTGGTGCGCGGGCCGAATGTGTTTTCCGGCTACTGGCACAAGCCCGACCAGACGGCTGAGGTCTTCGATGCCGAGGGCTGGTTTCGCACGGGCGATATCGGGCGCATCGATGAAGACGGGTTTCTGTTTATCACCGACCGCAAGAAGGAACTGCTGAAAACGTCCGGCGGCAAGCTGGTGGCGCCGCAGCCGATTGAGAACAAGCTGAAGGCGTTTCTATTTGTCGGACAGGCGGCAGTGGTGGGTGACAAGCACAAATTTCTGAGCGCGCTGATTTCTCCTAACTTTGCCGCGCTGGAAGAATGGGCGCGCCAGCAGGGAATCAGCGCCCCGACGCGGCGTGAGCTGGTGTCCGATCCGGCGGTGACAGCGAAGTATCAGGCAATCGTCGACGAAGTGAATGGAACGCTGGCGCAGTTTGAGACGGTCAAGAGATTTTGCGTGGTTCCGGAAGAGTGGTCGCTCGCCGGAGGCGAACTGACGCCGAGCCTGAAGTTGAAGAGGCGCGTTGTGAATGAAAAATATGCGGCGGAGATTACGGCGTTTTATCCGGATTAGGTTTGGGTCTAAACGTTGTTGAGTGGGATGATCCCAGGCACCCATGTCTTCAATAGTTGCCTGGATTGTGGGCAATACGGCGCTCTCGGCTTGTACAGCCTGGGCCTTTTCACGGGCTTCTTTTTCTGCTTTTTCTCGTTTCATGGCTTCGACCTCGGCGATCAGGATT